>JAOPYY010000089.1 GCA_025964395.1 Actinomycetes bacterium
TCCGAACGTGCAGATGTTCATCTGGTTCGTTTTCCATGACAGCACCGGCAATCCCTGGCAGAGCGGGCTGTATGCGGCGAACAACACCCAGAAGCCTGCGTACGACGCGTTCGGCGCCGTCGCTCGGTTGATCGACGGCACGATGTTCACCGTCAAGGCCGGGGCGACGCCGCGTGTGACGATGTACCTGCCATACCTGGCGTACTACTCGCAGCCGGGAACGCAGATCGGCCTCACCTATCTCGTTCGCAACGGCGGTGGCACTGTGGTCGCGACTGGCCAGCCAGTTGCGACACTCTCAGGCGACCAGTCGATCACGTTCGCCACGGCCTTCGCGCCCGCGAAGGGCAAGACGTACACGGTGACCGCAACGGCGAACGAGCCGAACGGCCACAGCGAGACGCGCTCCGCGCTGATCAAGGCTTCCTGATCGCGTAGATCACGCCACGGCCCCAGTCGGCGACTAACAGGTCGCCGCTGGGGCCGACGGCGAGTGCGAGCGGGTGGTCGAAGCCCGTCGCGAACGTCGTCACGTGCCCGCGACGAATGCGGACCACCACGCGGCCGTGCTTCTCGTGGAGGTACTCGCCCCACTCGGCGACGAAGAGGTCGCCGCGCCACGATGCGATCCCGTCCGCGGACGAATGCGGCTCGAGGTAGGCGATCGGCGGCGTTACGCCCGCGCAGCTGCCGATCAGCTTCTCGAGCGCGTAGCTCGGCCAGCAGTCGGGCCAGCCGTAGTTTGCCCCGGGTTTGATGCGCACGACCATCTCGGCAGGGTCGCCGTCGCCGAGCTTGTCCTTGCCGTTCACGGTCACGTAAAGGGTTCGCCCGACGAACACGAGCCCGTACGGGTTGCGGAGGCCCGACGCCACGACGCGGAGGTCGCTGCCGTCGGGACGGAACGAGAGGATCGCGGCGCTGCGCGGGTCGCGCTCGTCGCACGAATCGCAGGTCGAGCCCGACCCGAGGTACAGCCGGCCGTCGGGGCCGGCGACGATCGCGTCCTGCTGGTGCAGCTTGTAGGGCAGCCCGCGGACGATCGTGCGCCGCGCGCCGTTGCGGGTGAAAAGCTGAACGCGGCCGCTTTCCGACGCATAGAGCTTCCCGTCGTGCCACAGCAGACCGAGCGGCACGACGAGCTTCGTGGCGAACGGTCGCGGGTGTCGGGTGCCGCGGACGACCGACACGATCTCACCCGTGTCCTGCGAGACGTAGAGCCGTCCGTCGGGACCGAACGACATCGCCGTCGGGTGCACGAGGCCCGTCGCGTACGTCGTCACCTGGTAGCCGGGCGGCACGTGCACGGCCGCCGCGAGCAGTGCTGCGAGCAGCAGCCTCACGCGCGTAGGAGTCGGAGCACCACTGCGACCGCAGCAACCGCTGCGGCGACGCCGACAGCCGCGAGCAGCACACCGGAGGACGCGGAGATCCCGGCTGTCGCGAGCAGCATGAAGTTGACGAGCAACGCCGCGGCAACGAGGGCGCCCAACGTCGCGATGCGGCGGAAGACCAGCGAGCGCTCGGCTGCGATGCGCGCGTCGTGTTCGATCGACCAGCTTGCAAGCTCGGCGGCGAGCAGCAGGAGCACACCGATCGCCGCTGCCCAGCCGTCGACGACGGAGTTCCCGGCGCGCGAGAGGAGGTAGCCGCCGCCCACGAGCAGGACCGCCCACGGGATCGTCGTGGGCCAGCGTAGGGTCAGCCCGAGCACGAGCAGCCCGAGCCCGAGCGCGCCCACGACGGCGCCGACTGTTGCGAGCCGGCCGCCGCTGCCGGCGATGTAGGCGATCGAAGCACCGAGCGCAGTAACCGCGCCGAGGGCGGTGATCAGACGTGCGCGTGCCGGGCGTAACGCCTGAATTCCCGCACCTCCTCGAGGACAGCCTGCAGCGGCGTGCCGTCACGCCACTCCGCGACCGCAACGCCGGCGCTCTGCAGACGATGGCGGAGCGCGTCGCGGCGCAACGTCCAGATGTCGTACGCCACGGAGTCGAGCCCCGATGCCGGACGCGACGTGAACGGAACGGGGGAGACGTCGATCACCGTCAGGTCGTACCCACGCGCGCGGAGATCGAGCAGCGCGCCGACGGAACGACCGTCGAGCAGCGGTGAGAGCGCAATCACCATCGCGTTCGGCGGCAGCGTGCGCCGTGGGATGACGTCGATCTCCTTCCAGTAGTACGAGAGCACGATCTGCGTGTCGAGCAGCGCGTCGACGATCCGGTAGAGCTGACCGGTCCCCATGCCGGGGACGAGCCAGCGGAGGATCCCGCCGAATGCGATCAGCCCGACACGGTCGCGACGGCCGACGTATGCGTCCGCGAGCGTTGCCGTCGCGCGCACGGCGAGGTCGAGCGTTCCTTCGCCGCCTTGTCTCGCCTCTGCGAACGAGTCGACGAAGAGGATCACGTCGGTGTTCCGCTCCGGGTGGCTCTCGTTCACCCACAGTTCGCCGCGGCGTGCGCTCGCGCGCCAGTTGACGCGCTTGAGGGGATCACCCGCGGCCCACGGCCTGATGTCCGCGAACTCGATCCCTTCGCCCTTGTACCGGGAGACCTCGTTGCCGGAGAAGACCTGCGTCTCGCGCGGCTGCAGGACGCGCCGGAGCACGTCCTCGCGCGGGTACACGCGCAGCTCGTGGCGGGTGGCGGCGGTCGTCTCCCACACGAGGAGGCCGAGCGGATCGCGTGCGCGCGCGTATGCCGGGCCGAGCACGTGACCGCCCCAGCGCGCTGCGCCGAGCTGCAGGTCGAGCTCGCGCCGCTCGCCCGCGCGGAGGTGGAGCGCCACGGGGTTCTTGCCGTCGCGAAGCGCGATCCCCTCCGGCAAGCGCAGATACAGGTCGAGGCGGTCGACCGGTGTCGACGACTCGACGACAATCCGCGCGCCGACCTCGTCGTCCTCGAGTGCGCGGTCCTGGTCGAGCTCGACGTGGATCTGGAGCCGCGGCGGCGTCGCGAGCGCGAGCCCTGCCGCGAGCGCGAGCAGGAACGGTGCTGTCAGCGCGACGAGCTCCGGGCGGGCGAAGACGAGTGCGGCGAGCAGGCCGGCGGCCGACAGGCCGGCGTAGCCGGCGAGCTTCGGCGTCGCCCAGCGCGTCACGTCCGAGCGGCGAGGTCTTCGGCAGCCGGGGTCGGCACCGTCTCCAGCCGCTCGCGCACGACGTCCTCGGCCGAGACGCGCTGCACCCACAGCTCGGGGCGCAGCGTCAGCCGGTGCGCCAGTGCCGGGACGGCGACGGACTTGACGTCGTCCGGCGTCACGTAGTCGCGGCCGTTCAGCGCGGCGCGGCAACGCGAGAGTTTGAGCAGCGCGAGCGAGCCGCGCGGGGACGCTCCGACCTGGATCGACTGGGCGTTGCGCGTCGCCGCGACGATGTCAACCATGTACAGGCCGACGGGCTCGGACACATAAACGTCCTCGATCGCTGCCTGCATCGCGAGCAGCGTGTCGCGATCGACGAGCGGTGTGAGCTGCAGTTCGTCGGTGCGGCGCTCGGCACGGTTCGCGAGCATCTGCCACTCGTCCTCGCGCGCGGGATAGCCGACCGACATGCGCAGGAGGAAACGGTCGAGCTGCGCCTCCGGCAGCGGGTAGGTGCCCTCGTACTCGATCGGGTTCTGCGTTGCGAGGACGAGGAACGGCGGTCCGAGCTTGCGTGTCTGCCCTTCCGTCGTCACCTGCCGCTCCTGCATCGCTTCGAGCAGCGCCGCCTGCGTCTTTGGCGGAGCGCGGTTGATCTCGTCGGCGAGGAGGAGGTTGGCGAAGATCGGCCCCGGCCGGAACTCGAAGTCGGCTTCACGCTGGTTGAAGACCGACGAGCCGGTCACGTCCGACGGCATCAGGTCTGGCGTGAACTGGATCCGGGAGAAGTCCATCGACGTGACCTGGGCGAACGAGCGCGCCATCAGCGTCTTCGCGAGTCCTGGGTAGTCCTCGATCAGCACGTGGCCGTCGGCGAGCAGCCCGAGCATCAGCAGCTCGAGCGCGTCACGCTTTCCAAGCACGACTCTCTCGACTTCGTCGAGGACGCGGTTGCTCAGCTCGCCGACTTCGGTCAGGTTCACCGGCCCATCCTTTCAAGGTCGCTGACGAGAGCGCGCAGCTCCGCCGGCTTGATCCCCGGCGCGAAGCGGTCGTCGGGCTCCGGACGGTCGGGGCGGAGCAGCTCCCACCACCGGCCGAGCGTGTCGGGGCCGGAGGTCTTGCCGCTGCGCTCGAGGCGGCACTGGGCGATCTCGCGCAGGTGCGGCAGCAGTCGGACGTGGAGGTCGTAGGCGGTCGCGGTCGCGAGCGTGACCTCGCGTTCGGTTCGTTCCAGCTCGGGCACGCGCTGCTCGCGGTGCGCCGATTCGGAGAGCGCGCGGTCGAGCTCGGAGCGCAGCCGCCGCGGCACCGAGTCGCCCGCGGCGGCGACGACGCCGAGCATCAACATCGCTCCGAGGAGGAAGACGTAGAGGTGCAGCGTGACGTTGCGCAAGCTCGGCTGCGCGAGCGCGACGTAGCCGCAGATCAGCGACGAGAGGACAAAGAGGACGATCAGGTCGAGCAGATGGCGCCTCACGCAGGCGTCTCCTGGAGATCGTCGCGGATCTCACGCAGCGCTTCGATTGCGTCCTGCTTCATCGACGCATCGATTGCGTGGCGGCTGAACTTCGCCTGCTCGAACAGATCAGTGAGGCGGCTGACAGAGTCGCCGCGGGAGGTAAGCCCAAGCAGGATCCGCCGAAGATACTCGACGGGCGTCTCGCTCGGTCTGCGTTGCAGACCGTTGCGCGCGAGCACGGTCTCCATCCGCGCGTACGCCGCGATCACCGCGCGCCGCGCATCAGGCTCGGATTCCAGGTCGCCGATCGCATCACCGATCGACGCCGCGAAATCCTCGACCACGGTCTGTTCGAGCTCGAGTGGAACGGCCGTGCGCTTCTTGCGCGTGCGCCAGGTGTAATAGAGCCACCCACCGCCGACAGCGATGACGGCGAGCGCGATCCAGAGCACCGTGTACTCGAAGTGCGGCTGGACCGCCGCCGGCTTCCCGTTCGCGTTGCCGTGCAGCCGCTTCCTCGCCGTGTTGAGCCCGCTCAGGTTGAGGCCGGCGAGGTGATGGTGGTGGCGCTTGAGGTAGAAGACCACGAACGCGAGGCAGCCGAAGAAGAACATCATTCCGATGCTCTCGAGCGTGCGCTGCCGGTAGCTCTTGCGCGCGATCCCGCCCTCGCGCGCCTGCATGAGGAACGCATAGGCGGCGACTGGGATCATCAGCACGAAGACGATCAGGAACGCCGAGTACGCGTAGCTGAGGTAGCCGGGGGTCGGCTTCGCCTGCGACTGGTGGCCCAGACCGCTGCGGCTCGCGAACGCGACCACCCCGAGCAGCGCGAGCAGGCCGAAGGCGACGAGAGCCAGACGGATGCTGCGGCCGGTGTCGGGAGGCTCCACGGCGATGCCGGAAACGTAGACGCGGTAGGCGGCCACCCATTGTTACGGGTTGATTAGTCTGGGGCCCATGGCCACACTCGACGGAAAACGGGCGATCATCACCGGCGCATCCAGCGGCATCGGCGCCGCCACCGCGCGGGCGCTCGAAGAGGCGGGCGCGCGGGTCTACACCGGCTCACGCCGTGACGGCAACCTCGATGTCACGGATCCGGAGAGCACCAAACGCTTCGTCGAGGCGGCGCTCGCGGAGCTCGGGGGCCTCGACATCCTCTTCAACAATGCGGGCCTCTCGCGCGGGCGCGACCCGGTGTGGGAGTCGCTCGAGGAGGACGAACGCGAGGTGATCGAGACGAACGTGCTCGGTCTGATGCGCATGACGCGTCTCTGCCTTCCGCACCTCATCGAGAGCGGTCACGGGCACATCGTGAACATGGGCTCCGTCGCAGGCGTCTGGTCGTATCCGAGCGGTTCCTCGTACGTCGCCTCGAAGTTCGCGGTGCACGGCTACACGCGCGCGTTGCGCGACGACCTGCAAGGCAAGCCCGTGCGCGTCTCGAACATCGCCGCCGGAATCGTCGAGACGGAGTTCTCCAAGGTGCGCTTCAAGGGCGACGAGGAGAAGGCGAACGCGGTCTACGAGAACGTCGCGATGGGTGGTCCGTTAAATGCGCAGGACATTGCCGAGTGCGTCCTCTTCGCCCTCACGCGTCGCCCGAACGTGAACATCGACGAGATCCTCGTGATGGCGCTCGCCCAGGTGTCCGGCGGCAACATCCTCCGCGAGAGCTAAGCGGTCACGGTTTCGGCTGCTGCGGGAGCCACCAGTCGCCTCTCGAGCGTGCGCACGTCCCGCGAGAGAAGCACGAGCGCGGTGGCGAAGACGGTCAGGCACGCAGCGCCGATGAACGTCGCGCGTGCACCGATCGCCGCTCCCACCGGCCCCGCGACGATGAACCCCAACGGCATCAGCACCCACGAGCCGAGCGCGTCGTACGAGGAGATGCGCGACAGCTTCTCCTGCGGGATCTCCTGCTGGACGGCAGTGTCCCAGAGGACGCCGAAGATCTCGATGCTGAATCCCGTGAGGAACGCGCTCGCGATCACGATCGGCAGCGGTGCGGGGAACGCGAGCGCGATGAGCACGAAAACGATCCCGAAGACGCTGTAGGTCGCCGTGCGCAGGATCCGCTGCGGCCTCCAGCGGAGCATCAGCACGCCGAAGAGCACGAGCCCGAGTGATTGCGCCGTCAGCACGGCGCCCCAACCGGCCGGTCCGCCGAGGTGGTGCTTCGCCACGGTCGGTCCGAGCACGTTGAGCGCCCCGACCTCCGCCGCGTTGACGATCCCGAACTGCAGCACGATCGCCCACAGCCAGGGCCTCGACCAGAAGTCCTGCCAGCCTTCGCGCAGCTCGCCGAACATCGTGCTGCCCTGCATGCGCAGCCCGGCCGGTAGTCGCATCAGGCCGATGCACAGCGCGGCGAGGAAGTAGCTCCCGGCGTCGATGGCAATCGCCGTGCCCGGGTTCGTTGCGGCGACGAGAATGCCCCCGATCGCGGCGCCCGTGATGTTGGTTGCGTTCAGCGCCAGTCGCAGGGTCGCATTCGCCTGTTGCAGCATCGGAATGGGAACCGTCTGCGGGATTACGCCGGTGCTTGCGGGGAAGAAAAATGCGGACGAGGAGCCGTTGACTGCAGCGAGCACGGCGAGGTGCCAGAGCTTCGCGTGGCCGGTCAACAGGAGCGCTGCTGTGACTGCCTGGCTCGCGCCGCTGACGAGATTCGAGGCGACCATCACGCGGTGGCGCGGCAGGCGGTCCGCCAACACCCCGCCGAAGAGCAGGAGGATGATGACCGCGATCTGCCGCGCGGCGAGGACGATCCCGATGTCCGTCGCCGAGCCGTGCAGCGTGTTCAAGACGGCGAACGCGAGCGCGACGGGCGCCATCGCGCTGCCGGCCATCGAAATCGTGCGTCCTGCGAACAGCAAGCGGAACTCCCGTTCGCGCAGCGGGCCGAGACGGCTCAAGCGCGCTTGTCCCAGTAGCGCTTCATGCCCTGCCACGACTGCCAGAACGGCGCGACGCGGTCGTAGAGGTCGGCGTCGGCTCCGGCGTCCGCCTGCGCGGCCTCGACGAACGCCTGCTGCTCCATGCCGTCGTGCACGCGCTCCGCCCAGCGGTCGAGCTCCAGCTCGAGCCGGTCGAGATGAACGTCGACGTCCTCGTGCACGCCGAAGTGGATCAGCGCCAGCCGCTCGGGCTTGCGCACGCGGATCGCGGCCACGCTCGCGTGCCAGCCCTCGACGTCGACATCCGGTGGCGGCGAGACCGGGAGCACGTAGCTCGCGCCCGGCATGCGCACGCCGGCAGCGTCACCCGCGAGCAGCGTCCCGTCCCGGAAGTAGCTGATGTGGTGTGACGCGTGTCCGGGGGTGGGGAAGCTCTCCCAGCCGAGAACGTCGCCCGTCGCGACGCGCACGTTCCGCTCGGGCACAGGCGCGAGCTCGCCCCAGAGTGGGTCGAACGACTCGCCGTAGAGCCTGCGCGCGGAGCGCTCGAGCCGCGAAGGATCGACCAGGTGCGGCGCGCCGATCTCCGAGACCCAGACATTCAGCTCAGGATGGCGGCGGACGAGCGGTCCGGCCGCGCCCGCATGGTCGAGGTGGATGTGCGAGAGCAGCAGGTGGCGGAGGTCCTCGATGCGCAGGCCGTGCCCCGCCAGCCCTGCTTCGAGCGCGGGCAGCGTCGAGCTCGGCCCGCAGTCGAACAGCGCCAGCCCGTCGTCCGTGTTCACGACGTACACCCCAACCGCGTGCGGACTGCCGCCGAAGTTCAGGTCCAGATGAAGCATCGCTTCATCTTTCCAGTCGCTGCGGTGGTCGTGGGACTGGTTAGTCCCGCCACTTTCGACCGTGCCTAGGCGCGCGCCGGTGTTGACCGTCTGACGAGCGCGGCCTCGAGATCGGCGAGCAGGTCTTCCGCCGACTCGATCCCGACCGACAGGCGCACGAGATTCCCAGGCGGTGCGAACGGCGCGCCGGCGGTCGACGCGTGCGTCATGCGCGCGGGGTGCTCGATCAGGCTCTCGACGCCGCCAAGCGACTCTGCGAGCTGGAAGATCTGCGTGCGTGCGACGAGCTCGACCGCTTCCTGCTCGGAGTCCATGAGGAAGGACACCATCCCGCCGAAGTCGCGCATCTGGGCGCGCGCGATGTCGTGGCCGGGGTGGTTCGGCAGGCCGGGGTAGAAAACGCGCTCGACGCCCGGATGGCCGTCGAGGAACTCGGCGACGCGCCGCGCGTTCTCGCAGTGCTGGCGCATGCGTACGGCGAGCGTCTTGATCCCGCGCAGCACGAGCCATGCGTCGAACGGCCCGGGAACGGCGCCCAGCGACTTCTGTAGGAAATAGAGGCGCTCGGCGAGCGCGTCGTCGTTCGTCGCGACGAAGCCGCCGATCGTGTCACTGTGGCCGCCGAGGTACTTCGTCGTCGAGTGGACGACCGCGTCTGCGCCGAGGTCGAGCGGTTGTTGCAGGTACGGCGTCGCGAACGTGTTGTCGACAACGACCATCGCACCGACAGCGTGCGCCGCGTCCGCAGCCCTGCGGATGTCGACGATGTTCAGCATCGGGTTCGACGGCGTCTCGATCCACACCATCTTCACGTCGTCGTCGAGGTACGACGCGAGGTTGTCGTGGAATTCACTCGCGGGGACGTACGTGAACTTGTAGCCCTTCGGCTCGTAGACCTGCGACGTCATGCGGTAGACGCCGCCGTAGACGTCGGCGATCAGCACAACGCGCTCGCCGGGGTTGATGAGGTGCATCAGCGTCGTCGTCGCGCCGAGCCCGGAGCTGAAGGCGACGCCGTGCGCCGCGTTCTCGAGGCTCGCGAGCGCAACCTGGAGCGCGGTGCGCGTCGGGTTGCCGACGCGCGCGTAGTCGTAGCCCTTGTTGACTCCGACCGCTTCTTGCACGTAGGTCGACGTCTGGTAGATCGGCGTGATGATCGCCCCGGTCGCCGGGTCGGGCTCCTGCCCGGCGTGAATCGCGCGCGTCTCGAAATCCATGGCCGGAGCCTACCCGGCCGGCCATGGCCGCCAGGTGCCTGGCCAACGTGTGACGTCTACTTCACGGTGCCTGGCACCGTGAGCCGCGCGCCCAGGAAGCGCGCCAGGTTGCGCAGCGGTGCCTGGAGCGATACCGGGCGGACACCTTGTTCCCACCACGTGCCGAGCACGCGCAGCTCGCCCGTCTTGCGATCGTGGAGCGGCTCGATCCGGCCGATCACGCGATCGCCGCGCAGGATCGGGAGGACGTAGTAGCCGTACTCGCGCTTCGCCTTCGGCACGTACATCTCGAGCCGGTAGTAGAAGTCCCAGAGGGCCTCGGCCCGGTTGCGATCGTGCACGAGCCGGTCGAACGGCGAGAGAAACGTGACGCGCTTCCCCGCCGGCGTGTCCTCCGCCTCCGGGTGCGCAAGCAAGCGTCCCCTCTCCAGCCGGACGCCGAGCGAGCGGAACTGCTTCTCGGCGAACACGCGCTGCGCCTCCCGCCAGGAGACCTTCTCCGTCTCCGGGTCCCAGCGCTCGGCGAGATCCCAGACGCGCTGCTTCCCGCGCCGGCCCACGACGGCCACCTGGCCGCGCGCGTTCAGTATCTGCAGCATCAGTCCCATCTTGCGGCTGCCCCACCAGCGGTGGTCCTCGCGCCGCATGCTCGCGTGGTCTTCGATCTCCCGCGACAACAACGGCCCGCGGCGGTCGAGCTCGCGCAACACGTAGCGCCGGAACGAGGCGTGCTCCCGCAGATACTCGTCGAGCCGGCGGTCCAACGGCCGGTCCTTGCGGTGCATCCTCGCGCGAAGCAGCGGCAGATCCTCGGCCGGCCAGAGGAACGCGTTCCACTCGACGAGCTTCCGCTCCTCCCAGAGCAGCCGGTCGAGCTCGCCGCTGTCGTGGTGGCCTAGCCTGCTCCAGAGCACGAGGTGCTGCGGCGGCGCGACGGTCGAGATGGGATCGAGCTGCAGGAAGCCGAGGCGCTGGACGGTGCTCAGCACGTCGATCGCTGAGCCGTCGAGGAGCTGCGCGCGCACCGCGATTCTCTGCGCCTCCTCGACGCTCACCTCCCGCGGCTTCACGCGCTCCGTTCTACCCGCTCCAGCCCCAGGATGCGGGCGAGACGCGTCGCGGCATTCTCGAGCTTCGCGTCGACGTTGCCGCGCGCCTTCGGTTCCCGCGTGAACTTGCGGATGCGGAGCACGCCTTCGGCGCGGTCCGCCTTCAGGTCGGCACGGCCGAGGAAACGATCGCCGGCGAGCAGCGGGAGCACGTAGTAGCCGTACTCGCGCTCGTGCTCCTTCTTGTAGACCTCGATCAGGTGCTTGAAGCCGAACAGGCGCTCGAGCAGCGGCCGGTCCCAGACGAGGTTGTCGAATGGGCAGACGAGCACGGGCGGCGCCGGATCACCGTCGAGCTCGACACCCGGCAGCACGTAGAACGGCTGCCCGTCGTCGTCAGCTTCGACCACGAGTAGCCGGCCGTCCGCCACCAGCACATCGAGCTGCGGCTGCAGCCGCGCGCGGCCACCCCTCAAGCGCCAGTGCTCGCGGATCGCTCCCTCGGTCAGCGCGCCGCGCGCGCCGACTGCGAGCAGTGCCCACACCCGCAGCGTCTCGGCCGCGCTCGGAGCCGGCGCCTCGAGCCACCGCTTTGGGATCACGCGTTCTGCGAGGTCGTACGAGCGCTGAAAGTTGCGCCGCTCGCCGATCACGAGCACGCCGCTGTCCCACAGCGCGTCGAGCACCATCTTCGCCGGCTTCCAGTTCCACATGCCGCCCATCCCACCGTCGCCCTGTCCTTCGAAGTCGCGCGACGCGAGCGGGCCCTCGGCGCGGATCCGCTCGAGCATCGGCTCGACGAGGTCGGCGTGTTGCTCGAGCGCGCGGTCGTGTGTGCCCCAGTGTCCGCCACCGTCCATCACGTGCCGGAAGTGCGGCCACAGCTCGATCGGCAGGATCGACGCCTCGTGCGCCCAGTACTCGAAGACGCGCCCCTCGCGGAGCAGGCGCGCGACGATCTCCTCGGGGAACGCGCCGACGCGCGACGTGAGCGTCAGCCGGTGTGCACGGTCGACCGTCGAGATCGAGTCGAGTTGCACCGCAGTCAGGCGCCGGATCGCTGCCTCGACGTCGTCTTCGGCCGCACGCTTGAACCGCGCCGCGTATCCCTGCGATCCGACGACGAGCCGCCGGATCGCCGCCAGGCTCACGGCCACTGCAGTACCTTCGTGCCGGAAATGGTGGAGGACGGGGTCGACAAGCTTCTGCGACGTTATCCAGAGTCGCCGATCATCGAGGACGTGCTGTGATTCGGCGCGTGCTCGCAGTCCTGGTGCTCGTCTACCTCGCAGTCGCGGGCTGTCTGTTCATCGTTCACCACGACGACCGACCGGCGAAGGCGGACGCGGTGGTCGTGCTGTCGGGCGCCAGTCGGCGACTGCCCGTCGGCGAACGGCTCGTGCGACAGGGCTACGCGCCGCTGCTCGTCGTCTCCCGGTCGACGCATCCGAAGGCAGCGGAGCGGCGTGCGTGCCGAAGCGGGGCGCTGTGCTTTCGTGCCAAGCCGTACTCGACGCGAGGCGAAGCACGCGCGATTGCACGGCTCGCTGCGGCACATCACTGGCGGCTGGTCGACGTCGTCACCTCGCAGTTCCACATCTTTCGCGCGCGGATCGTGATCCGCCGCTGCTACCACGGCCGCCTGCGGATGGTCGGCGCGCCTCAATCGCTGCTTGACCTCCCGTTCGAAGTGGTGAAGGAGACCGCAAAGCTCACCTACCAGGAGGTCTTTGCCCGTGGCTGTTGACGAGCTGCTTGCGTACTGCGAATCGAGCGACGACGTGATCGGCGCGTACATCTTCGGCTCGCGCGGGCGCGAGATAGGTGTCGACGATCGTTCGGACTGGGACGTGTGGGTCGTCGCGCGCGGCGACGCCGCGCTGGCTCGCATCGAGGAGCGCTTCCCGTACGCGCACGGTGCGAAGGTCGAGGTCGCAAGCTCGACGCTCGCCGGCCTCCGTGAGCACGGAGCGATCGGGTCGCGCTCCGAGTGGGCGCGCTACCAGCACGCGCATGTCGACGTCCGCGTCGACAAGACCGACGGCGAGCTCGCGCGCGTGCTCGCCGAGAAGGAGTTGATCCCCCCGGAGCACCGGGACGACGTGGTGCGCGACGCGCTCGGCGGATTCGTCAACGCGACCCACCGTTCGCTGCGCTATGGCACGCGGCTCGACGCTGCGGAGTCGATTCCGTACGCGCTGCGCGCGATCTTCGCGCTCGCGGGCCGCGTGCGGCCGTTCAACAAGTACCTCGACTGGGAGCTTCGACACCATCCGCTGCCGGACTGGCAGGCGGAGACACTGCTGCCGCTGATTGCGGGCGTCCTCGACCGCGACCAGGCGTCCCAGCACGAGCTCTTCCGGCTCGTCGAGCGCGACGCGCGCGCCCACGACTTCGGCGCCGAGATCGACGAGTGGGAGCCGGACGTCCCCTGGCTCCGCGGCGAAGCGGAATACCGCTCGCGGTAGAGGCTAGCGCGCGTGCGCGAGGTACTCGAGCAGATCGGAGCGCGTGACCACGCCGATCGGCTTGCCGGCGTCCGCAACGACGACGGCGTTCACGCCGCCGGTCAGCGCCGTGACGATCTCGTCGACGGATTCGTCGGCGTCGATCGTCGTCAGCGGTCCCTGCATCGCGACCGCAACGTCCTCGTGCAACGCATCGGCGTTTTTGAAGACCAGGTCGAGGAGCGCGCGATCCTGCAGCGAGCCGATCACGTCGCTGAGGGACGAGACCTCGCCGTCGCGCACGACCGGTAGCTGCGAGATCGAGTACTGCTCCATCACTGCGATCGCCTCGGCGACCTTCTGATGCGCAGAGATCGTGAGCAGCTGGGGCGTTTCGTCACCCTTCGCGCGCAACAGCTCGCGCACGGTCGGCGCCGGCGCGGAGCGCTCGAGGAAGCCGTGCTCGATCATCCAGTTGTCGTCGAGGAACTTCGAGAGGTACGAACGGCCGGAGTCCGGGAGGATCGTCAACACGCATGCGCTCGCGTCGAGGCCCTTCGCATAGACGAGCGCGCCGGCGATTGTCGACCCGGACGAGCCGCCGACAAGGAGCCCCTCCTCGCGCGCCATGCGGCGCGCGGCGAGGAACGAATCGCGGTCTGAGACGCGCACCCAGTCGTCGACCACGTCGGGATCCATCGTCTCCGGCCACGTGTCCTTGCCGATGCCCTCGACGAGGTACGGGTGCAGGTCGCTCTCGCTCTTCGCGGTGTACACGGAGCCCTCGGGATCGACGCCGACGATCTTCACGTCCGGTTTGCGCTCCTTGAAGTACTTGCCGACGCCTGAGATCGTGCCGCCGGTGCCGACGGAGATCACGATCGCGTCGAGCTCACCGCCCGTCTGCTCCCAGATCTCAGGCCCGGTCGTCAGGTAGTGCGCCTCCGGGTTCGACATGTTCGAGTACTGGTCGGGCTTGAAGCCGCCGGGAATCTCCTCCGCGAGGCGCGACGAGACGGAGTAGTACGACTCCGGCGAGTCATGGTCGACGGCCGTCGGTGTGATCACAACCTCGGCGCCGTAGCCGCGGAGCATGGAAATCTTCTCCTGGCTCATCTTGTCCGGCATGACGAAGATGCACCGGTAGCCCTTCTGCGCCGCGGCGATCGCGAGGCCGACGCCGGTGTTCCCCGAGGTGGGCTCCACGATCGTCCCGCCCGGTTTCAGCTTCCCGTCGCGCTCCGCCGCTTCGATCATCGCGAGCCCGATGCGGTCCTTGTTCGAGCCGCCGGGGTTCATGAACTCGAGCTTCGCCAGGATCGTCCCAGGGACGTCCTGCGAGATGCGGTCGAGGCGAACGATCGGCGTGTTGCCGACCAGGTCGATGATCGTGGGGTACGGGCGCGCCATTCGGGCAGAAGCCTACCGCCGCTGCCGTCGTTGGCAGGGTGACGAGCAAGGAGGAGCACCGTGAAGATCGCAACGATCGGCAGGGGAAACATCGGTGGCGGGCTCGCAAAGCTCTGGCGGGCTGCTGGGCACGACGTGACCGAGTTCGGCAGGGACGGGGGAGACGCGAGCGACGCCGACGTGATCCTGGTGGCGGTGCCGTCCGGCTCGATCGCGGAGGCGCTCGGGAAGATGAGGGGGATCGAAGGCAAGCCGGCGCTGGATGCGACCAACGCCTACGCCGGCCGCAACGACGCCTTCGAGTCGCTCGCCCACGAGGTCAAGTCGATCGTGGGCGGGCCGACCGCAAAGGCGTTCAACCTCAACTTCGCCGCGCTGTACGACGAGATCGCGAAGCAACGCGTTCCTCCGTCCAACTTTTTCGCGGCAGACGACGATGCGCGCGAGGTGGCGGAGGAGCTGATCCGGGATGCGGGCTACGACCCGCTGTTCGTCGGCGGCCTCGAGCACGCACGCGCGCTCGAGGACCACCTCGCTCTCGTGTTTGCGGCCGTACAGGCGGGCCTCGGCCAGAGCTTCTACCGCTACGCGAAGCCGGGGGAGCTGTAGATGGTTAGCCCGGAGCTGCCACCAGATCTTCGGCCGTCGCGAGCTCCCTGTTTCTGATCAGCAGGAGGGTCGCGGCAAGTCCCGCGACGGCGATCCCGACGGCCACCCAGAACGCCCAGTGGGTGCCGCTCGTCCACGCGTCGGGGAACTGCGTGCCCTCCCTCAGCAGGGTGTTGGAGTGTGTGAGCAGCACCGACGACGTGACGGCGACGCCGATCGCGCCGCCGACTTGCTGGGCCGTGTTGATCAGACCGGACGCGAGGCCCGCCTCGTGCGCCTCGACGCCCGCCAGCGCGGCGATCGACACCGGGATGAACGAGAACGGCAGTGCGAAACCGATCAGCAAATAGCCCGGCAGCAGGTCGGATGCATACGACGCGTGGACGGGGATCTGCGTGTACCAGAGCAATCCGGCAATCGTCGCGACGAAGCCCATCGCCATCACCGTCTTCGCGCCGATCCTCGTCACGAGCGCCTGCGCGACGCCCGCCCAGAGGATCGCGGAGCCCGCTGTCGCGACGAATGTCACGCCGGTCTTGAGCGCGGACCAGTGGAGCACGTTCTGGACATAGAGCGTGAGCAGGAAGAAGTTCGCGAAGACGACCGCGCCCAGCAGCAGGCCCGCGACGTTCGCGCCCGCGACGGTGCTCACCCTGAAGATGCGGAACGGCATCAGCGGATGCCTCGCGCGTGTCTCGACGACAATGAACGCGATCAAGAGCACGGCGGCGACCGCGAGGCGCGAGATCGTCCAGCTCGACGTCCAGCCGTGGTTCGGCGCTTCGGACACGCCGTAGACGAGCAGCGCGAGCCCCGCGGTGATCGTGATCGCGCCCGCGATGTCCTGCGTCTGCTTGCGGTCGGAGCGACTCTCGCGCACGAAGCGCGGGGCCAGCAGCAGCGCGGCCGCGCCCACCGGCACGTTGACGAAGAAGATCCATTCCCAGCCGAGGTACTTCGTCAGGACGCCGCCGGCGAGCACGCCGACCGCAGCGCCTGAGCCGCCGATCGCACCCCAGATGCCGAGCGCCTTGTTGCGCTCGGGGCCTTCGTCGAAGCTTGTCATGATGATCGACAGTGCGGCCGGCGAGATGATCGCCGCGCCGAGGCCCTGTAATGCGCGCGCCCCGATCAGCACGCTCTCGGACCACGCGAGGCCGCAGAGGAACGACGCGAACGTGAAGAGCATGACGCCGACGTAGAACACCCGGCGCCGCCCGAGCAGGTCGGCCGCACGACCACCCAGCAGCAAGAAGCCACCGAAGGTGATCGCGTACGCGGTGATCACCCACTGAAGGTTCGCCTCCGAGAAGTGCAGCGCCTTGCCGATCGACGGCAGCGCCACATTCACGATCGAGACGTCGAGGACGGTCATGAAGAATGCGGCGCAGACGATCGCCAGCGCCTTCCACCTGTTCGGGTCTGGCATACGGCGGCTCTCCTATCTGAACGGACGAGGGGTGGCTGAGACCTTGGGAATCGAAACGCGCGCGATCGTCGAGAATTCCTGGGGCCGGCAGGCCTGGCAGATGTTTGCGTCGCACGCCACAGAAAGGAAGATGAACGCCTCCTCAATGGTGAAACCCCACTGGTCGACGAGGAAGCGCGCGCCCTCCTCGACGGCGTGGTCGAGCGCCTCCATGAAGTCCGGGCCTGCCGTGCCGTGGACGACCCAGCTGGACGCGAGCTCGGTCACCGGCCACGTGCCCTGTTTGCCCTTCAGCAGGTCGACGCGGATCGTGACCTCGCCCGCGATCTCGACGCCGGTGAAGCACACCTCGCCGTCGCCCATAGAGGCATGCATATCGCCGATCGCGAGCATGCCGCCGGGCTGGCGGACCGGGAGGTAGACCTTCGCTCCGGGTCCGTGCAGGTGGTTGTCGAGGTTGCCGCCGTGCTGGCCGGCGAAGCCGTTGAAGATCGTCTCGCTCTCGGTCGCGACGCCGATCACGCCGACCATCGGGCGCAGCGGGAACGAGATGCGGTCGTTCATGTGCACGGTGTCGCCCTCGACGCGGAAGACCTGCGTTACCGGCGCCTGCACCCGGTCGATCAACTGGCCGATGCCGGGGATCAGCGTCGCGAACCCGCGCTCGGCCGGGCGCACCTCGAGCAGCTCGACGATCAGCGAGTCGCCCGGCTCGGCGCCGCGAACGGCAATCGGGCCCGTCGCGGAGTTGACGCGCTGGAAGTCGATCGCCGTCACGAGATCGGTCTCGCTCTCGATCTGGCCGGTGAAGCAGTCGTTCGTCTCGAGGGTGATCATGGAGCCCGGCTCGACCTCGAGCACGGGCTCCATGTTCGGTCCGAAGGCCCAAACGACCTCGTCACGTCCGATGCGGTGGGAGGTCGTGATGGCCATTAGAAGGCCGCCACCGCCGGAGGCGTATCCGGCACGTCCGCGCCCGTGACCTCGTCCTCGACGTAGATCCGCCCGGCTGCTCTGAGTGCCTCGGGCCGGAGCTGCAACATCACGAGCCCGATGATCAGCCCGGCGCCGATCCAGCCGAGTGCGAAGAACGCCGCGTACCGGTACGGGTATGCCGGGAGCGGGAAGTACTGGTAGTAGAGCGGGAACGCGAACAGCACGATCCCCGCGAGCGGGAAGATCAGATGCAGGAGCGGATGGAAGTTCGCACGCTGCTCCGTGAGGTAGAAGCGGATCGACCCGAGCATCACCAGCATGTAGACGATGATCACCACGACCGTGGCGGCCGTCGCGAGCATGATGAACCCGTTCAGCGGGCCCCATCTCCAGCCCATGATGAACGAGAGCGCGACGGCGATCCCGAGGTTGGCGAGGATCGCGATGTGCGGCGTCTTGAACACCGGGTGCGTGCGTGCCAGCGCCTTCGGTGCGATTCCGTTCCGCGCCATCGCATAGAAGACGCGTGTGGCGGCGTTGAAGCCCGCGTTCGAGTTGGCGATGATCGAGTTGATGATCGCGGCGAACACGAGCACCCAGCCCGCGCCCCAGAACACCTTCGCCATCTCGCGCCACGGGTCGCCGCTGCCGCCGGCCTTGGCGGCGAACG
>JAOPYY010000090.1 GCA_025964395.1 Actinomycetes bacterium
CCCCGACGCTCCGCCGCCTTCCGGATACGCGCAACGCGATCGACGATCTGAAGCGCGAGCCGGCCGCCGCGATCTTCGCGCGCGCCCATGCGGGCATCGGCGACACCGGCGACGAGGCGCTCTTCCGCTCGATCCTCATCCCGATGCTCACGTGGACGGCCGAGCGCTGCGGCGGCTTCGACTGGCAGGACGAGGCCTTCGACGCGGCGTACGCCGACCTCGAGAGCACCCTCTTCGGCACCGCGCGCACCTACGTCGCGCTCGCCCCGGTGATCGGTCTCTCGGCCGGCACGGACGCCGAGCTCGGCGGCGGCATCACGCTGCGCCCGGTTGTCTCCGGTGAGATCTCGAACCTCTGGCCCGAAGCTCGCGGGCTGATGCCGACCGAGTTCGGGCGCGACGTCGACCGTCTGCTGCTGCTCGAGCTGAAGCGCGAGCTCGAGCCGGACGAGGCCGAGCCGCCGGATGCGGCCGCCGAGCTGGCGGACGCCGTGACCGCGCTTCGCCTCGCCACGGCCGGCGCGATCGCCGCCGGGCCGGTCGTCTTCGAGCGCCTCGACTTCCGGCCGCTGCGCATTTCGCCACTCCTCCCGATTGCGGCGACGCAGCCGCGCGGGGAGGGGACGCGCCTCGACAAGATCCGCGCGCGCCTCGCGGCCGACCTGCGCGGGAAGCTCACGCTCGCCGACTCAGACCGCGAGCTCGGCGAGGCGCTCGACCGCTGGGAGCTCTCCCTCTTCTCCGACGAACCGTTCCGCTCCGCGCAGGTGCGCGAGTCGCTGACCTGCCTGCTCGGCGGCGACGGTGGCGCCTGGGCCGCAGCGATGCGGACCGCCGTGCTGCTCGGGGACAAGAATCGCGAGCGCACCGAGATGATCGATGCGCTACGCGCCGAGCGTCTCGGCAGCGACGCCCGCGATGCGGTGCGGCGCACGCTCGTGGAGACGCTCCTGCACGGGGACCGCGCCCAGCTCGTGCTGGCGCTCGACGACACACTGCTCGGCCTCCGGCCGCGGCCGTCGTCCGTGCTCCGCGTTGCCTGAACTCAGCGTTGCCTGAACTCAGTGTCGCCTGAACTCAGCGCCGCCTGAGTTTCTCTCCGAAGCCGGCACAGACACGTCACATCCGCCCGGCTAGCGTCGTGGCATGGACGAAGCGGGGCGTGTGACGGAGTCGGTGCTGGCGCGACTGGAGCGCATCGAGGAGCTGCGGGCGGGCGGCCCGCCCGGAGCGTTGCTGGCCGAACTGCGGGCGCTCGTGCCGGAGGCGGAGGCCTGGGCGCGGGCCGAAGGCGACGGCCGGGCCCGGACGGCTGCGACGAAACTTCGGGAGGAGGCAGAAGGAATGAGCTGAGGTGGCCCGAAATGCGCTTCCACATGGGTCTCGCCCGCCTCCTTCCGCGTCCCAACATTCGCCCCGCGAGTGAGCCGGCCCCTGGGGAAACTCAGGTGATCGTCCTCGCGAACCAGAAGGGCGGCGTCGCGAAGACGACGACCACCCTGAACCTGGGCGTCGCGTTCGCGGAGCAGGGCTTCAAGGTGCTGCTCGTCGACCTGGACCCGCAGGGGAACCTGACGATGTCGCAGGGCCTGAACCCGGACACGATCGAGCACTCGATGTTCGACGTGCTCGTTCACCGGATGCCAATCAGCCAGGTGATCGAGACCCGGGAGGTCGACATTGCCGTTTCGTCGATCGACCTGGCCGGCGCGGACATGGCGCTCTCGAGCCAGATCGGCCGCGAACGCGCCCTCGAAAAGGGCCTGGCGCCGGTTCGCGACAACTACGACTTCATCCTCATCGACACGCCGCCGTCGCTCGGCCTGCTGACGATCAATGCCTTCGTCGCCGCCACCGGCGTCCTCGTCCCCGTGCAAACGGAGTACCTCTCTCTGCGCGGCCTCGTCCAGCTCGAGAACACGCTCTCGATGGTGCGCGAGAACCTGAATCCGAAGGTGTCGATCATCGGGATCGTTCCGACGATGTACGACAAGCGCATCACGCACTCGCGTGAGGCCGACGAGATCCTGCGGGAGAACTTCGGCGACCTCGTCTACAAGACTAGAATTCGTAAGACCATTCGCTTCGCCGAGGCCCCGGTCAAGGGCACCTCGGTGCTCGCGTACGAACCGGCCGGCGAAGCTGCCGGCATGTACCGCGACCTCGCAAAGGAGGTGCTCAATGGCCAGAAACCGCGCCAGCATGCGTGAGGGCCCGCTCGCGGAGCTCTTCCGCGCGACCGAGGCAGCGCAGCGCCAGGGCACCCCGGCGAAGGAGAACGAGAAGGGCGAGCAGCAGGAGCTGTCCGTCGAGCCGCCGGTTTCTCCGCCGACCCCGGCGGCCGAGCCGCCGCGTGAGCGCGCCGAAGAACGCGTTCGGGCAGAAAAGCCGCGCGTAGAAAAGCCGCGCGCGCCCGAGCCGACACCGATCCGCTCGCTCGCGCCCGCACCCGATCTTGACCCCGAGCCGGCGCAGGAAGCACAGCGCACCGATCCTCCAAAGACCGCGCGCTGGCTTGACCCGCTTCCCGATCAGCCTGCGCGCCTTGAGCGCGCGCGTGACACCGCGTCGTACGCGGCGGTCATCCGCGTCGTCGGCGTCGGCGGCGCTGGGCTGAACGCGGTCGATCGCATGATCGACGCCGGCATCACGCAGGTCGACTTCATCGCGGTCAACACGGACATCCAGCAGCTGCAGATGAGCGACGCGGCAACGAAGATTCACATCGGCAGCGAGCTCACCGAGGGCCTTGGGTCCGGCGCGGACCCCGAGATCGGCCGCCGCTCGGCCGAGGACGGGTACGACGCGATCAAGCGCTCGCTCCGTGGCTCCGACATGGTGTTCGTCACTGCCGGCGAGGGTGGTGGCACCGGCTCCGGTGCGGCGCCCGTCGTTGCGCGCGTCGCGCGCGAGGTCGGCGCGCTGACGGTCGGCATCGTGACCATGCCGTTCAAGTTCGAGGGCTCGCGGCGCAGGAAGCAGGCGGACGACGGTCTGGCATCGCTGCGCGAGGCCTGCGACACCCTGATCGTCGTGCCGAACGACCGCCTGCTCGAGGTGCTCGACAAGTCGACTTCGATGCTGGACGCGTTCCGCATCGCCGACGACGTCCTGCGCCACGGCGTCCAGGGCATCTGCGACCTGATCACGAACCCCGGATTGATCAACCTCGACTTCGCGGACGTGCGCACGATCATGGCCGACTCCGGCTCGGCGCTGATGGGCATCGGTTACGCGACCGGCGAGAACCGCGCGAAGGAAGCTGCGGAGCGCGCGCTGCGCAGCCCGCTGATCGAAGAGGAGATCACCGGCGCGCGCGGCATCCTGCTCTCGATCGCGGGCGGCGACGACCTCACGCTGTACGAGGTCAACGAGGCGGCCGAGGCGGTGCGCGAGGCAGCGACCGACGAAACAAACATCATCTTCGGCGCGACGATCGACGACCGGCTCGAAGGTCAGATGTGGATCACCGTCGTCGCGACGGGCATCGGCAAGGCAACCGGCCGGCGCGGGACGTTCGTCACCGCCTCGTCCGGCGGCAGCGGCGATGTGCTCGACACGCCGTCGTTCCTGCGCGACGCCTGACGGAGCGGCCCGGCTAAATCAGGATCTGGGCGCCAAGTGCGACAACCCGGTCGGCAGGCAGCCGGAAGTATTCGGCCGGGCTCGACGCGTTACGCGCGAGTGCGCTGAAGAGCCGTTTCCGCCACATGGCCATCCCGCCTCTCCTGGTCGGCCGGATGACGACGCGGCTGAGGAAGTAGGTGGCGTCGTCAATGTTCTCGAGCTCGGGCGTGTGCTCCGCCGCGAGCCGGAGCGCGGCCGGTACGTCGGGCCGGTCGCGGTAGCCGAATCTCGCTACGACGAGTACGACCCGGTCGGCGGGATCGCCGAGATTGTCGACGTCGACACGTTCCTCGCTCTTGACGTGGGGCACGTCGAGGACCAAGGCGTGGAAGATGACGATCTGCTCGTGGCGGATGTGGTTGTGCTCGACGTTGATCCGCAGCGCGAGTGGGGTCGTGTCCGTGTTCGATGTGAGATAGACGGCCGTGCCGGGGACGGTCTGAAGAGGTGGAGTGTGGTCGCCGAGCCGCGCGATGAACTCGCGGAGCGGCCCCTCCTCGGCAACGCGCTTTCTCGTCACGGCCTCGCGTCCGCGATCCCAGGTCCGCATCAGCACGAACAGCGCGCCGCCGAGCAGGAGCGGGAACCAGCCGCCGTGATGGATCTTGAGCAGGTTCGACGCGAAAAACGTGAGATCGATGGCCAGCAAGGGCGCGATGACGAGCGCCGCGAGCCAGGTCGTCCAACGCCACAAGCGCCGCGTCACGATGTAGAGCAGGACGCTCGTGGTCGCCATCGTGCCGGTGACTGCGATGCCGTAGGCCGCTGCGAGCGATGCCGATGATCCGAATCCCAGCACGACCCCGACGATCGCCACGTACAGCAGCCAGTTGACCGCGGGAAGATAGATCTGGCCGCGGATCTGCTCGGATGTATGGCGGATCCCCAGTCGCGGGAGATACCCGAGCTGGATCGCCTGTTGGGTGAGCGAGAACGCGCCGGAGATGACCGCCTGCGAGGCGATCACGGTCGCGGTCGTCGCCAGCACGACCAGGGAAATCGTCAGCGAGTGCGACGCGAGGTGGAAGAACGGGTTGCTGGCGACGCGCGGGTCCTGGAGGATCAGGGCGCCTTGCCCGAAGTAGCAGAGGGTGAGGCTGGGGAGCACGACTGCGAGCCAGGCAGTCGCGATCGGGATGCGGCCGAAGTGCCCCATGTCCGCGTACAGCGCTTCGACACCCGTGATGCAGAGCACGACGGCTCCGAGTGACACGAACGCGATCCATGGCTGCCGTCCGACGTACGAGACGGCGCGCAGTGGATCGGTAGCGCGCAGGACGGATGGGTTCTGGGCGATCCCCTTCGTTCCGAGGGCGCCGATGGTCACGAACCAGACCAGCATGACTGGGCCAAACGCACTACCGATCCGTCCGGTGCCCTTGTGCTGAAAGGAGAACAGGAACGTCAGCACGACCAGCGTCAGCGGCACCACGAATCGCTGGATGCTCGGAGCGGCGACGTGGAGACCTTCGATCGCGGAAAGCACGGAGATCGCAGGTGTGATGACACCGTCGCCGTAGAAGAGCGCCACTCCGACCAGCCCGAGCAACAGCGCCAAGGCGCGTTCCCGGCGTCGTGCGCGCCGGACAGCGAGGGCCATCAGCGCCATCACACCACCCTCGCCGTCGTTGTCCGCGCGCATCACGAAGAGCACGTACTTGACCGTGACCACGAGGATCAGGCTCCAGAAGAAGAGCGACAGGATGCCGAGCACGTTCGCTTGACTGACCGGAAGGCGGTTCTCGGGCGAGAACGCTGCCTGTAGCGCGTACAGCGGACTGGTGCCGATATCGCCGAACACCACACCGAGGGCACCAAGCGCGAGAACACCCAACCCGGCACGCCCCTCGCCTGCTCGCATGTGCCGCAATCTCTCCTGTGCGGTCGCGCGCAAACCGCACGGTGGCGTCGTTGTCTATTTCATCTCTCTAGCGGCCTCACCGAAGTGGTGGCACGCGTTCGACCGCCCAGACACGTGCGCCTGGCGCGTGTCGCTCTGCGAAGCGGATGGCCTCGGCATACCCTGCGCGTTTGTCGGCACCGACCGCTGCGCGATCAAGGCACCCGTCGACGCAGCCACCACCGCGAGCACGTGCTCGTCGCGGTGCGTGTCGACACCGATCACGTAGTCCAACCCATCTGCAAGCATCCCGACCGATCCTCCGACTCGTAGGGTCACGTGGCGCCGGTCTGGATGCGTGGAAACCGCGGCGGCAAGACTGTGATGAGTCACGCCCCGACGGGGCGGACAAGCTCCTGATCAAGCCAACAACGAGTCACGAACAGCACGACGACAACCACCCTGGCGACAGTCCCAGACAGACCGCACGCCGAGTCTCACAACACCCTGAGCGGGCGGAGTCATCGACGTGCGCGGGACGAGCGGTCCGCCGTGACGAACGCGAATGACGCCGGGCGCTGCCGACCTGCCGAACGATCAGGTGGCCAATCCAGGATGCTCTCCAACGA
>JAOPYY010000103.1 GCA_025964395.1 Actinomycetes bacterium
GTCGGCGAGTCGGATCCCGACGAGATCCGCGCGAAGTACGAGGCGGAAGGCAACCCGTACTACTCGACGGCGCGCCTCTGGGACGACGGGATCATCGATCCACTCGACACGCGGCGCGTCCTCGCGCTCGGGCTGTCGGCGGCGCTGAACGCACCGATTCCCGAGAGCACGTTCGGCATTTTCCGGATGTGAGTGCTCGATCACTTCGTTTAGGGTGCGCAGTCGAATGGGCTACCCGGTCGTCACCTGATGGTCCTGCGCCTCGTGATCTGGAACCTGGCCGACTCGCAGACGAACGTCGGCGAGCTGCGCCGCTACCTGCGCGACGAGGCCGTGCCGGCGTTCGAGCAGGTGACGGGCCTGCTCTTCAAGGGCTGGTTCTCGGACGAGGTGAGCGAGCGCTGGGGCGCTGTGTACGTGTGGGAGTCACAGGAGGCCTCGGAGCAGGAGCTGCCGTCCCGGGCGCGCGAGCTGATCGGCAAGAACCCGGACATCGTCGAGGTGTTCGATCTCGAGGCGTCGGTGTCCGCCGCCGAGGAGCTACGGCGCCTCGGTCTGGCGTTCGAGTGAGCGCGCTGCGCCTCGAGCGCGACGGCGCCGTTCTGCGCATCGCGATGGCGCGGCCCGAGCGGCGCAACGCATTCGATGCGGCGCTGATCGAGGAGCTCGCCGCGGCCTTCGCCGATGTCGGCGACGCGCGCGCGGTGCTCTTGACCGGTGACGGACCGTCGTTCTCCGCGGGGGCGGATGTCGAGTGGATGCGCTCCTCGGTCGACCTCTCGTTCGAGGAGAACGTCGCGGATGCGCTGCGCCTGCGCGCGATGCTCGACGCGATCGACGGATGCCCCGCTCCCGTCGTCGCGCGTGTGCAAGGGCACGCGCTCGGCGGAGGCTGTGGCCTCGTCGCGTGCTGCGACATCGTCGTCGCGCACCCGTCGGCGCTGTTCGCGTTCAGCGAGGTGAAGCTCGGGATCGTCCCCGCAGTGATCTCGCCCTTCGCCCTGGCGAAGATCGGAACGAGCGCGGCGCGCCGCTGGTTCGTCACGGGCGAACGCTTCACGGCGGACGTCGCCCTGCGGATCGGACTGATCCACGAGGTCGCAGACGACCTCGATGCGGCGATCGAGAACGTCCTCGGCGCGCTTCTCTCCGCAGGCCCAGACGCAGCCCGTGCCGCCAAGAACCTCGCCCGCGCTGCGCAATCGGCAGAAGAGACAGCACAGCTGATCGCGAAGCACCGAACGAGCACCGAGGGCCAAGAGGGCCTGCGCGCGTTCCTCGAGAAGCGCAAACCGAACTGGAGTTAGCCCTGAACCTGGTTAAGAGCGAACCAGGTTCATCTACGTATGGGATGCGACCCGCGTACAGACCGTCGCTAGGGGCCGAGTTGATTCGCGTGGAGCGCGACGGGTTGCGTGATCGACGAGACGTACGACGGCCCGCCGAGGACTGCGACGCGATAGCGGCCCGGAAGCAAGGAGCCGTCGAACGAGCCCAGCGTGTGCGCGACCGCTTGCCACCGATGACGAGACAAGCGCTGCACCTGCAGCGGGAGGCGCGGTGCGACGAAGACGCGCAGCTTCGTTCCCACCACCTCCAGCAGCACGCGTGGCGCGACGCGGAGCGCGACGGCATCTCCCGCGACGTTGTTGTAGGCCAACCGCAGCTGCGTCGAGCGCAGCGCGGGCAACGACACGCTGAACCGGCCGCTCCGGCTCGCATGGATCTGACGCACCGTCTTCCAGCCTTCATCCGCCAGCGCCTCGAGCCGTGCGCGACCGAGGCCGCGCACCCAGCCTTCGACGCGCACGTTCGTCCGGTAAAGCGTGCGCGCCGGCGGTGCGTCCAGGCGCATCACGCGGACGGCGAAATCCGTGGAGCCGAGCTTGAACTTCTTGCGAATCGACTGTCCGGAGAAGTCTTTCCACCCGTGCGCCGTCCGCACGCGTACCGCTTGCGCGCGTCCCGACGAGTTCTCGACGACCTGCATGTCGGTCACATCGTGCAGGTGCAGGAGGCGCGCGACGCGCGTGGCGGGCAACGCGGTCGTCGGCCACACGTGACGCGGCGAGAGGTAGTCGTACGGATCGCTCACCGAGACGAGATACGGCACCTGGTGCGCGCGCGGCCACACGTCATGCACTGAAGCCGTCTTCCCGCCCGAGGTCGAGAAGTAGAAGGCGGGAATGATCCGATCCCGCCAGATGAGCACCTGCCCGGCAGTCGCGCCGACGGCAAGGTTCGTCCAGTCATGCTCCGCGCCGACGCCGCCGTACATCTGCGAGCGGTCGTCCGGATAGAGGTCGAAGTCCGCGTTCGGGTGCACCGTGGCGAGCGTGTACGACCGGGCAGCGACCGCCTGCGCTTCATACGTCGCCGCGCGCCAGCCATGCGGCACCTCCCACGGAACGACGCCGCGCAGGTAACGGTCGAGCGGCAGGACGTTCACCGCCATCAGCCCCTTCGGCTTCGCCTTGACGAGGACCGAACCGCGATACGCCGCGCCGGCGACCTCCAGCGGCTGAGCACCCGGCTCAAAACGAAGCGGCTGACGCACGTGCTTGTGGCGCAGTACGAACTTCCGATTGACGACGACCGAGCCCGCCGGCACGTGCAACCTCCGCCCCGTCGCATCGACGACGACGAACGGCGCGGCCGACCCGACACGGATCGCCTTCCGGGCCCGCACAAGCAGCACGCGAACGTCGCGCGCGCCGGCGATCCCGATGTGCGTGTGCGGGTAGTAGTGCGCGAGGATCCTGCGATAGCCGAAACCGTGGCGCGCGTAGCCCTCAGCGCCCCACTGACTCATGCCGACCCCGTGACCCCAGCCGCGACCGTCGAGCAGGAACACCGTGCCTGCGCGTCCTGCCGCGGGGAGCGCGAGTGCGGCGAGGATCGTTGTCAGCAAGACCCTCATCGCGGATCGGCAGAGTAGCGCCGTGCGCAGGCTGTTATTCCTCACCGGAGCGGTCGTCTTCGTCGACACGCTGTTCTTTGCCGCGCTCACGCCGCTGCTCCCCCACTTCGCCCAGTCCCTCGGGCTCGGAAAGACCGGCGCCGGTGTGCTGTCCGCCGCGTACCCGGCGGGTGCGTTCCTCGGCGCCATCCCGAGTGGTCTCGTTGCCGGACGGCTCGGCGTCAAACCGACCACGATCGTCGGGCTGACCCTCGTCGCCACGTGCACGATCCTCTTCGGCATCGCCGACCAGGCCTGGCAGCTCGACCTCGCGCGCTTCGCACAGGGCCTCGCGTCAGCGTTCTCGTGGACGGGCGCGATCGGCTGGCTCGTCGCAGGCGCCCCGGCCGGCCGCCGCGGGCGGCTGATCGGGAACGCGTTCGCGGCGGCCGTCTTCGGGGCACTCTTCGGCCCCGTGATCGGCGGCATCGCGTCGCTCGCCGGGATCGGCTGGACGTTCGGCGCGGTTGGCGCTGCGTCGTTTGGGCTCGTCGCGTGGGCCGCACTCACGCCCGGCGAGGCCGGCCACGAACCGCAGAGCCCGATGCACCTGATGCGCGCACTCGGCGACCGGCGGATCCTCGTCGCCGCCTGGTTTGTCGTGCTGCCCGCGCTGCTCTTCGGCGTCGTCGGCGTGCTCGCGCCGCTGAGGCTCGCAGACCTCGGCTTCGGCGCGGTCGCGATCGGCGCGGTCTTCCTCTGCTCCGCCGCCTTCGAAGCCGTGAACAACGTGATGCTCGGACGCGCGTCCGACCGGCACGGCCCGCTCCTGCCGATCTTCGCCGGGCTCGTGGCGTCGATCGTCGTCGCTTCGCTGCTCCCGTGGCCGGACAACCGGTTCCTGCTCGCCGTGCTGATCGTCGCGGCGGGACTGTCGTTCGGGACGTTCTTCACGCCCGGGATGACGCTCCTCTCGAACCTCGCCGACCAGCGGGGCCTGCGCTTCGGGTACGCCTCTGCCCTCGTCAACCTCGCGTGGGCGCCGGGGCAAACGCTCGGCGCGGCCGGCGGCGGCGCACTCGCCCACGCAACACGCGATGCGGTGCCCTACCTCGCCCTGTCCGCGATCTGCGCACTTACTCTTCTCGCCCTATGGCGATCGCACGCATCGATCGGCTTGACGACTCCATCGGTGCCGGAGTCGAGCAGCTCGTCGTCGCCCATCACCGGCGACGCCTGAATATCAACGGCCTGCTGGTCGACGGTTAGGCATCTAAGGTCCCGCGCGTGCAGACGGTGCTGGTGGCAAACCGCGGCGAGATCGCGCTGCGCGTGTTCCGCGCCGCGCGCGAGCTCGGGCTCGGCACGGTCGCCGTCGTCGCGCCCGACGACGCCGGTTCGCTGCATGCGCGCTCTGCCGACGAGGCCGTCGAGATCGCGTCGTACCTCTCCTCCGAGGAGCACATCCGCGCCGCGAAGCAGGCCGGCGCCGACGCGATCCATCCCGGGTACGGCTTCCTCGCGGAGAACGGCGACTTCGCCGAAGCGGTGCAGGCCGCCGGGCTCACGTGGATCGGACCGCCGCCGGACGCGCTGCGCGCGGGCGGCGACAAGCTCGCCGCCAAGCGCATCGCGCAGGCAGCCGGCGTCCCGACGATTCCGGAAGCGGACGAGCCGCCGCTGATCGTCAAGGCGGCTGCCGGCGGAGGCGGCCGCGGCATGCGCATCGTCCGCTCGCGCGGCGAGCTCGACGAGGCGGTGAGCGCCGCGAAGCGCGAGGCGAAGGCCGCGTTCGGCGACGACACGGTCTATCTCGAGCGGTACGTCGAGCGCCCGCGCCACGTCGAGATCCAGCTGCTCGCAGACGAGCACGGCACGGTGCTCTCACTCGGCGAGCGCGACTGCTCCGTGCAGCGACGCCATCAGAAAGTCCTCGAGGAATCGCCGTCCCCCGCACTCGATCCCGACCTGCGCGCGCGGATGAGCGACGCGGCGGTTCGATTCGCCGAGGCGATCGGCTACGTCGGCGCCGGCACCGCCGAGTTCGTGCTCGACGGTCGCGACTTCTACTTCCTCGAGCTGAACGGGCGTATCCAGGTCGAGCATCCCGTGACCGAAGCGGTGACGGGCGTTGACTTGGTGCAGTGGCAGCTGCGCATCGCGCGCGGCGAGGCGCTCGACACCCGGCCAGAACTTCAAGGCATACAGTTGCGCGGCGCGGCGGTCGAAGTGCGCCTCTACGCGGAGGACCCGCGCACCTTTCTCCCGCAGGCCGGCCGGATCGAGAAGCTGCGGCTGCCGACATCCGTGCGGGTCGAAACCGGTGTCGCGGAAGGCGACGAGGTCGGCACCTCGTACGACCCGATGATCGCCAAGCTGATCGCGAGCGGCGCCACCCGGGACGAGGCGCTCGACCGGCTCGCCGATGCGCTGGCGGAGACGGAGGTCACGGGTGTGACAACGAACCTTCCGTTCCTGCGCTGGCTCGTTGCCCACCCCGCGCTGCGCGCCGGCGAGACGACAACGGCCTTCCTCGTCGAGCATCCCCCGCTCTCGGCGCCGCCGGCTGCGCTCCCCGACGAGATCTGGCGCGGCGCCTTCCGCCTCAACCTGCCCTCCCCCGCGCCGCAGCCGCCGCCCGACGTCGACGCCGCGGCCCACGCCCATGCAGCCGGAGCCGTGTCGAGCACGATCACCGCGCCGATGCCCGGCACGGTGATCAAGGTCAACGTTCACGAAGGCGCATCAGTCAAGGCAGGCGCTCCGCTCGTCGTACTGGAGGCGATGAAGATGGAGACGCCTCTGCTCGCGCCGTTCGACGCGACCGTCAACGCCGTCCACGTCGAAGAAGGTGATCGTGTCGCGGCGGGCGCGGTGCTGGTCGAGCTCAGCGACTGGCGATCTGGGACCGCACCGACCGCTTGATCGAGAGGCAATCGCCCTTTAGGCCGGCGTAGGCTCGACGGAGCCGGGAACTACACAGGCGAGAGCGCGAGGCGCTCGCCGACGATCTCGTTCGCGGCAGCCTGCGCGGGCGCGTGGCCGGTCACTGCCGCGAGGAACTCGCGGCGATCGAGCGCGAGCAGGTCCGCGTCGGTGACCGAGCGCACGGTCGCCGTGCGCGGAACGTCCCGCAGGAGCGCAATCTCCCCGACCCACCGGCCCGGCCCTTCCGTCTTCGTGCCCGTCGCGAGGTCGACCGCGAGCTCGCCCGAGTCGATCACGTAAAAGCGGTCGCCCTCGTCGCCCGCGTTGAACAGCACGGCGCCGGCGGCGAGGTGGACGGGCTCGAGCGAGCGCGCGAGCCGCTCGAGCGTCTGCGGCGGCAGCGGCGCGAAGAGCGGCAGACGGCGCAGCCGGTCGAGGTACACCGGATCGCCGGCGTCGAGCGAAACGAGCCGCCGCCAGAGAACGCCGGCGAGGAGCGGGAGGAACAAGCCGGTCGCGACGAGCGCAACCCGGATCCCGGCGATTGCGATCAGGAGCGGCGCGAGGATCGCGCCGAGCCCGATCGTCGCCGCAACCATGCTCTCGAAGACGCCGAAGACGCGCGAGCGGACGGCCTCCGGCGCGTTCCGCTGCAGCAGCGTCAGACCGGAGACGTCGACGAGCGTGTTCCCGATCCCGAGCACGCCGAGCATCAGCAGGGCGACGATCGCGTTCGGCCACGCGCCCATCACGAGGAACGGCACGCCCCAGAGCAGCAGGCCGATCCCGAAGTCGCCGGCCAGCCGCTTGCGGCCGACGAGCACCATCGTGATGGCGGCGCCGATGATCCCGCCCACCCCGGTCGCGGCGTAGAGCCAGCCGACGCCCGCCGTGCCGAGGTCGAGCAGCCGCAGCGCCGTGACGACCACGAGCACGCCCATCGCACCGGCGACGACCGTCTGCGCACCGAATAGGCCCATGATCACGCGCAGGTTGCGATCGGAGAGGACGGCGCGGAAGCCCGCGAGCGCCTCGGCCATCGCAGACGACGGCGCGGTCTCCTCACGCGGAACGACCGCCGAGCGATCGGGATGCACGCGCAGGACCATCAGTCCCGACCAGACGTAGGTCGCGACCGTCAACAAGAGCGTCGGCCCGACCCCCCAAGCGGCGAGGGCGAGGCCGCCGAGCGCCGGCCCGACGAACGAGCCAACGCTGTCGATCGTCGCGGTGGAGACGTTCGCGGCGGTCAACTCCTCGGGCGTCCGTGCGAGCGCCGGCAGCAGCGCGGCCTCCGCCGGATGGAACGCCGTCCCGCAGATCGGGCCGAACGCCGAGAGGACGAAGACCAGGACGATCGGGCCGTGGGCGAACACAACGATCGCGATCGAACCGACCAGCAAGGCGCGGAGCACGTCGGCCGCGAGCATCACCCGTTCCTGGCGGAACCGGTCGCCGAGCCCCGAGACGAACGGCGCAAGCACGGCCGAAGGAATCGTCCGCACCAAGGCCATCACGCCGACCGAGGTGGCCCCGCCGTGCCGATAGGCAAAGACCGCGATGGCGATTGCAAACGCATACTGCCCCGCCACGGATCCGGCGAATGCGAGCTGTAGCCGCCTCAGATTCGGGTTCCGGTAGACGTCGCGAAATGCAGTCAGCGACTCGGAAAGACGGCGACGCACCGCTGGAGCTTCGCCGCCCGGCTTGTGTTTTTCAAGTGGGGATGGAAGATTTCAGCAAGCGCACGCGTCATGTGGTCGTCCTTCCGCGAACCGAGCGGTCATTCCATAAGGAGGCACCAAGTGTCGGACGAGGATCGCAACAAGCGCATGGGGAACGAGGAAGGTGAGGAAGTCAAGGCTCACGTCAAGGCTGGCCGCCTGGCCAACGAGGACGAGAGCGGCGACGACGTCGAGGCGCACGTCAAGAGTGGCCGCCAGGCCAACGAGGACGGTGGCGACGACGTCGAGGCCCACGTCAAGAGTGGCCGCGGGGCGAACGATGAGGACGGTGGCGACGACGTCGAGGCGCACGTCAAGGCCGGCCGCTAACCCGGCTCCCGCAGAGTGGTGTTCGCGAAGGCCCGGGAAACCGGGCCTTCGTCTGTCTAGGAAAGAACGCGCTCGAGCTCGCGCAGCAGCGCGAGGCCAGCCGCGCGCTTGTCCTCTTCGAGCCGGTCGAGCGCCGCAGCGACCCGCGCGACTGCTGCCATGTCGCCCTTCCCGTCGAGCGCCGCGCGGGCGCGCCGCGCCGAGGCGAGCAGGTCGAGCGCGACCGCGGCCTGCGTCGCGAACATCCCGAGCAGCTCCATCTCCGCGAGGGAGAAGCGCGAGTTACTCGGCCGGTCGAGCACCTGGAGCACCCCGAGCACACGCTCGTCGTGCAGAAGCGGGACCGCCATCAGGCCCTGCGGCACGTAGCCGGTTTGCTCGGCGACATCGACGGCGAAGCGCAGGTCGTTCTTCAGGTCGTCGATCACGAGCGGCGTCCGCGAGGAGAGCACCCAGCCGGCGATCCCCTTCGAGGATGGGATCCGCATACCGAGCAACGACTGCTCGTCGGGATTCGCAACGGCGGCGAACACGAGCTCGTCGGTGTCCTCGTCGTAGAGAAAGATCGAGGAGGCACGCGCGTGGAAGATCGAGCGCGCGACCTCGACGATCGAGCGCAGCAGCTCGGCGAAGCGCTCCTCCGCCGGCAGGACGCCGGCGGCCACGGCGGCTTTCAGGTCGTCGCTCATTGCCTACCTCCCACATTGGACGAGATCAGGTAGAGCACGCTCTTCAGCTGAAACGGCGTCAGACGCGCGTGCTTCGAGAGCACGAGCGCGGCGATCGCCGAGATGGCGGGCGTCGCGAAGCTGTTGCCGGTCGCGGTGATCGTCTCACCGCCGAGCCATGCAACCTCGACGTTGACACCGCGCGCGAAGAACTCGACGGGTGGGTCCGGGTTCGCGTAGAAGGTCAGCGGGTCATCCTCCTCGTGGCTGCCGACGGAGATCACGGACGAGAAGCGCCACGGGAACGACTCGACGGGCATGTTGTGCGCCGAGGCGACGAGCAGCGTGCGCTTGAAGTACGCGATGTCGGCGATGTCGCGCAGCAGCTCGCTGAACGCCTTCTTCGTCGTCGAGAGACTCATGTTGATCACGTCGTAGTCCTGCTCGACAGCCCACCGCAGTCCGGCGAGCAGCACCTTGCCGGAGCCGGTGAAGCCCGCTCCGAGGACACGCACCGAATAGATCTCCGCGTCCGGGGCGATCGAGCGGATCACGCCTGCGCAGGCCGTGCCGTGGCCGCAAAGGTCGCCTTCGGTGTCGGGCGCGGCGATCGTGTTGCCGTCCTCGTCGAGCGAGATTGCCGTCGCGCCGGCGACGGCGCCGACGGCGGGGTGATCGACCTCAACGCCGCTGTCGAGGACGCACACCTTCACCCCCTTGCCGGTCGCGCCGCCGAGTGCCCACTCCCGATCGACGCGATCGGGCAGTGGGTTCTCGAGCGCGATGCCCGGCACGGCCTCGCGCGCGAGCGACCAGGCAGGCCGCTCGTCGTCGTGCTCTGAGTGCGCGCGAACCTCAGCGGTCACGCGACGGATCTTCTCAGAAGATCTTCTGCAGCTTCATGGCCGCGCCCATGTCGCCCTTGATCTTGAGCTTGCCCGTCATGTACGCCGTCGTCGGGTTCTGCTCGCCCGCCACGATCTTCTCGAACGTCTCGCCCGAAGTCGTGATCGTCGCATCGGCGTCACCGCCACCCGGCGTCACGGTGACCGCGCCGTCGCGGACGTCGACGAGCCACTGGCCTTCACCCTCGATGTCGAAGAGGTACGAGTTGCTCATCCCGGCAAGCTTCGAGGCGTCAGCACGCGACTCGAGGCTGTCGAAGAAATCCTGTGCTGCCACCGCGGACGCTCCTTAGGTCGAGGACGTTGATTCGCGAGTCAACGCTACCGCAACGAGAACATCAGTCATGTCGCCAAGAGACGTGTCCTACCTCTGAGGCAGGTCATGTCCGGAGAGGACTAGGCGGTTTGGGAGGACGGGAGGTGCCGGGCGATCAGGAGCTGCGAGAGCTCGCTCTGCGCTTTGGCGAGGCGGCGGCGGTTCTCCTCCAGGACGTCGACGCCCGCGCCGACGGCCCGGAGCTCCTGGCGCTCGGCGACGATGCGGCCGATCTTGTCCGTCAGCGACTCGACCGTCTGGCCCATGGGCGCTGAGTTCGACGCGGCCGTGCCGCCTCCTGGGCTAGCATCGCGCCCGGCATGCGGGTGGAGACCAGGGAGCCTTCCGGCTCCGACGTGCGCGCGAGGATCGACTCCGACCTGGTCGCCGGGGACGTCCGCCGGACCGATACCGAGCTGCGAATCGGGGCGACCGCGCCTCTCGACGACGACGCGCTCCGCACGGCCGCAGCCTTGGCGGCCCGCTCGCTGAGGAGCGAGGGCGGCACGATCGCCTGGCGCGCCGAGGATGCCGCGCAGGTCCGGGCGATCGTCGAGGGAACCGCGTTCGGCGCCTACGACCCCGGGCTCTTCAAGCGCGACTATTCGAGCCGCCCCGAGCTGACGCTCGCGCTCGACGCTCCGGCCGAGCTGTGCGAGCTTGCCACGCGCCAGACGACGGTCGTGCGGCACGTCGACGCCGCGCGCGACCTCGCCAACCGCCCGCCGAACGACCTGACGCCGGTCGCGCTCGCCGCGCACGCGAAGAGCCACTCGCTGCCGCACGTCACCGTCGAGTCGCACGGCCGCGACTGGATCGAGGACCAGGGCATGGGCGCGTTCGCCGCCGTCGCGGCCGGCAGCGCCGAGGAACCGCAGCTGATCGTGATGCGCTACGAGCCGCCGAACGCGCCCGACGGCGTGACGCTCGGCCTCGTCGGCAAGGCGATCACATTCGACTCCGGCGGCATCTCGCTGAAGCCGCCGCTACGCATGCAGGACATGAAGGGCGACATGTGCGGCGGCGCGGCGGTGATCGAGGCGACGGCGGCGATCGCCGAGCTCGGCCTGCCCGTGCGCCTGCTGACGGTCGTCGCGTCGACCGAGAACGTGCAGGACGGCAAGGCGTATAGACCGGGCGACATCCTGCGCGCCGCGAATGGGAAGACGATCGAAATCATCAACACCGATGCCGAAGGACGCCTGTTGCTCGCCGATGCCCTGCACTACGCGCGCGAGAGCGGCGCCACGCACATCATCGACTTCGCGACGCTGACTGGCTCGATGTCGATCGCACTGGGCGACCTGTACGCCGGATGGTTCGCGAACGACGACGACTTTGCCGCGCACATCGATGGCGCGGCGCAGACGAGCGGCGAGCATGCGTGGCGCTTCCCGTTGCACCCCCGCTACCGCCGTTACGTCGACTCCGACTTCGCCGACATGAAGAACGGCTCCGAGCTGGGAGAGGCGGGCGCCGTGCTCGCCGCCGAGTTCCTGCGCGAGTTCACCGGCGAAGGGCCGTGGGCGCATTTCGACATCGCCGGGGCCGCGTTCATCGAGCGCAAGCGTCCGGACTACGCACTCGACCCGGGCGGCACCGGCTACGGCGTGCGCTTGATCGTCGAGCTCGCCCAGAGGTTTGCCGCAGCATGAACTTCGATCTCGAGCCGGAACACGAGCTGCTGCGCGACACGGTGCGCCAGTTCGCGCTGGAGAAGGTCGCACCCGCCGCGGAGGAGCTCGACAAGGAGAAGCGCTTCCCCTACGAGCTGGTCGCGGAGCTCGCGGAGCTCGGGCTGATGGGCATGACGATCCCGGAGGAGTACGGCGGCGCCGGCGCCGACACGTTGTCGTACGCGATTTGCGTCGAGGAGCTGACGCGTATCGACTCGTCGGTCGCGATCACGCTCGCCGCGCACCACTCGCTCGGGACGCTGCCGATCTACTACTTCGGAAACGACGAGCAGAAGCGCGAGTGGCTCCCCGACCTCGCGTCCGGCAGGAAGCTCGCGGCCTTCGGGCTGACGGAGGCGAACGCCGGCTCCGACGCCGCCGCAACGCGCACGACCGCGAAGCTCGACGACGGCGAGTGGGTGATCGACGGCTCGAAGATCTTCATCACGAACGCGGGCACGGACATCACCGCGTGCGTGACGATCACCGCGCTCACCGGCGACGGCGAGATCTCGAACTTCATCGTCCCGAACGGCACACCCGGCTACGTCATCTCCGCGCCGATGGAGAAGCTCGGCTGGAAAGCGTCCGACACACGCGAGCTCAGCTTCCAGGGCGCGCGTGTTCCGGAGGGGAAC
>JAOPYY010000258.1 GCA_025964395.1 Actinomycetes bacterium
CGCAGGAGCCGCCGCTGCTCGGGCTCGTCTCGCGCCTCGCGCCCGCATTGACCGGCGGCAACGCGGTCGTCGCGCTCGCCTCCGAGACGGAGCCGCTGGCCGCGATCGAGCTCGCCGAGGTGATCGCCACCAGCGACGTTCCCGGCGGCGTCGTCAACCTGCTCACCGGCCAGCAAGCGGAGCTCGCACCCTGGCTCGCCTCCCACATGGACGTGAACGCGATCGATATCTCGGGGGCGAACGGGATGCGCGCCGACCTGGAGGTCGCGGCGGCGGATAACGTAAAGCGGGTCGTGGTCGCCGAGCCCGACGCGCAATCGCTCTACGAGATCTCGGCATTCCTCGAGCTGAAGACTGTCTGGCACCCGATCGGGCAATGAGCGCATTTAATGACCTCAAGGACATGGCGCCGCTGCAGATTTGGCCAGGGCTGATTGGGCGCGCCTTGACGGGCGCCGAGGCGACGCTGGCGCAGATCGAGCTCGACCCGGACGTCGACGTGCCCGAGCACTCGCACGTCAACGAGCAGATCGGGATCCTCCTCGGCGGTTCGATGATCTTCCGCATCGGCGACGAATCGCGCAATCTAGGTCCGGGTGGCACCTGGATCATCCCCGCGCACGTTCCCCATTCCGTCACGGCAGGGCCGGACGGCGCGACGCTGATCGAAGTCTTCGCACCGGCCCGCGACGACTGGGCCGACCGCGAGATCCTCGAGCCGCGCCCGCCCGCCGGGCTCTAGGCTGCAGCACGTGCCAGGGTCACGCCGCCTCAGCCAACGCATCTCTGAAGGAGATGGCATTGCGATCATCGTCTGCGTCAGCGACGTAGACGGTGCGCGAGACGCCGAGCAGCAAGGCGCGAAGGCAATCGCCGTCTACGACGCGATCGACGGCATACGCGACGCCACGACGCTCCCCCTCCTGTGGATCGGCGCCGGCACGCCGAACGAGGCCGATGCCGTGCGGATCCGCCCCGAGGAAGACACGGTCGACCATCTCGAGAACGTCGTCGACGTGCGCGACGACGAAGAGCTCGAGCTCGCGCTCGAACGGCTCGACCCGGAGATCTTCCTGCTCTCCTCACGCGAGATCGACGAGGACGTCGATCCGCTCGACGCCGTCCTCGAGCTGCTCCCGGATGTGCCCGCGGGGAAGCTCGCGATCGCGCAGGTCAACGTGGGCAACCGCGACGAGGTTCTGGCGCTCGAGCGTGCGGGCATCGACGCGGTCCTGGTCCCGGCGGGCCACGTGGGCGACCTGGTCGGCAATCAGCCGTTCGACGTCTAGCTGGCTACGATGCCCCTCGTGAGAGGGTTCCTCACGTTTTCCCTGCTCGTGGGCATGTGTGCGTTGCTCGCGGCCGGTTGCGGCGGGGCCAAGAAGGCCGCTGCGGCCGCGTCGACGGCGGCGCCGAAGCCGCGCTGCGCCTACCCGGGCGGCTGGCAGAAGCTCGCGAACGAGATCAAGGCGCCCGTCTATTGCCCCGGCTGGCTGCCCGACCCGCTGACGAGCCAGATCGACGGCAAGTGGAGCAACGGCAACTCGGTCTCGCCCGACCGGAGCTACCTCGAGAGTTTCGTGTGGCAGGAGACCGGTGCCGGGGCCGCGGGCGGAGAGCTGCACGTCGTGCTCCGCGGCTATCCCGGCGTGACGAAGATCCCGACGTGCCGCACCGGCGGCGTCGACAGCCGCAACGTGCCGTGCTTCGACGGCGCGCGCGGCAAGGTCACAGCGGGTGGGATTACCGCGCAGCTCTACTCCGGTCCGAACCAGGACATGGACGCGTGGCATGCGGTGCTCCTGTGGCGCAAGGGCGGCACGCTCTACACGCTGTCCGAGCACGTCGCGCCGCCGCTGACCTTCAACAAGGTCGTCAGCTACTTGACGCGCGAGCTCGCGTCGCTCGTCGTGATCAAGCCCGCTTGATGAAGTTCACGCGGAGGCAAGCGATTGTCGGAGCGGCTGCCGGTGCAGTCGGCGCGGCCGGGATCTACGAGCTCGTCGACCAGTTCACCGGAAGCTCTCCCGATCGCGCGAGCGCGACGACGGCCTTCCCGGAGCAGCACCTGCTCGACGGCGTCCGCGTCGTCGACTTGGAGGGCGTCGAGGTGCTCGTGCCGCCGCTCCATCACGAGATCCTCACTGCGCGGGTCACGGCGGGGCGCGGCGACCTGCGCACCGCGCAGTCGGAGCTCGAGCACCTGCTCGCGCAACTCGACGCGGACTATGCGCCGTCGCCGGCCGGGCTCGGCGTGACGGTTGCATGGGGGCTGCCGTACTTCCGGCGCCTGACGCCGGACGCGCTGCAGCGCCACCTCCCGCACGACCGCCGCGCGGAGAAGCCCGTTGTGTTCGATGCGGAGCGCTTCCAGAGCGACCCGTTCGACACGCGGCTCGAGTCGAACGACGTCGCGATCCTGCTGCGCTCCGACACGCGCGCGAACATCGACGATGCGACGAAGCGCATCCAGGCCTCGAAACTCTTCGAGCTGACGTCGATCCGGCGCGGCTTCGCGGGCGGCGGCTTCGAAGGCGGCCAGTCCCTGCCGAAGAAGCTGGCGGTCGCCGCGCAGATCCCCGGCGCCGACCTGATCCCCGACACGTCCGAGCTCTTCCTCGGCTTCACCTCGACGCAGCGCGCGGGCATGGGCCCGGGGACGATCGCGAACTTCGAGACGCTCGGTTACGTCGACTTCCGCGGGAGCGACTATTTCCGCCAGGGGACGCACATGCACCTCTCGCACATCCACGAGGACGTCGAGGCGTGGTACCTCAACTTCGACTTCGACGAGCGCGTTGCGACGGCGTTCAAGCCGGGTCTGCAGGTGAAGCAGAACGCACAGACGGTGCGCCAGGGCCCGAAGGACGTCTCGACGGAGGCCGACGTGCATCGCGACTTCAAGCGCTCGGGTCAGATGGGCCACAGCGCGGCGATCCAGACGACGTCGCGCCTCGACCGAGACGTCGTCGCGCACGACGGCACGGTGTTCCCGAAGGGCACGGCGATCCCGGTGCGCGCTGACTTCAACACGCTCGACAATCCGTTCGCGTGGTCGGAGAAGCCGGACGAGATCGGCGTGCTGCCTGCGGCCGGCGTGCACTTCGTCGTCTTCAACCCGACGGGCGACGACTTCCGCCGCAACCGCCGCGCGATGGACGGCCAGCTGGAGGGCAAGGCGATCAAGCTCGAAGCGCGGAGCCGCCCGCAGGGATTCAACGAAGTGCTCTCGACGACGCATCGCCAGAACTTCATCGTCCCGCCGCGCCGCCACCGCAGCTTCCCACTCGCGGAGGTCTAAACCGAACCTGATTCGGTGTCAGCCGAACCAGATTCGAGAGTTTTGTCATGGGCCATACTCAAGCTGTGAGCTTCGAGCTGCATGTCGAGTACGTGTTCAACGCACCTCCCGAGGTGGTCTTCGACGCGTTCACCGACACGAATGCGCAGAAGGAGTGGTGGGGTCTCGAGCCGGTTGACCCCGTCGCAGCGGAGTCTCATCTCTGGGTTGGCGGGTCGTGGAACACCGTCTGGGGTCAGCCCGGCGAGGAATTTCGTGACGAGTCGGTGTTCCAGGCGGTCGAGCGTCCGCATCACCTGGCAATCGCATCAACCCTCACCGGCCCGGACGGCGCTGTGCTGAACACGGAGACCGAGACGCGGTTCGAAGAGGAGGATGGCAAGACGCGCCTGACCGTCGTTGCGACCGGCTATCCGACCGCCCTGGTGCGCGACATGTTCCAGAACGGGCTGCTGAAGGCCCTCGCGCTGCTCGACGAACGCGTCGTCCAGAAGCGAACCTGATTCGGCGAAGGCGAACCAGGTTCAAATCTCAACCCGAACCTGGTTCGCTCTTTGAACCAGGTTCGAGAGTTTCGAGTTGCCACCGAACCTGATTCGGTGTCAGCCGAACCAGATTCGAGAGTTTCGACCTTGCACCCCGAGTGCGGAAACTCGTGAACCTGGTTCGCAAACCCCGCGAATCAGGTTCTTCTACGTATGGAATGCGGCTTGGCTGCCGCTCGTGGCTAGGCGTCTAACCGAAGAACGCTTTAGCGACGTCGTACCACTCGGGCGTCACCGTCTTGAGCTCGGCCGTTGCCTCCTTGAGTGAGCACGCGATCACGTCGTCGCCGCGCAGCGCGGCCATCTGACCGAACTCGCCGGCCTGCACGAGGTCGGCGGCCTTGAGCCCGAAGCGCGTCGCGAGGATGCGGTCGCGCGGAGTTGGGGAGCCGCCGCGCTGGATGTGGCCGAGCACGGTGACGCGCGTCTCGAAGCCGGTGCGCTCTTCGATCTCGTCGCCGAGCCGTTCGCCGACGCCGCGCTTCGCGAGCAGCTTGTGGCCGAACTGGTCGACCTCGCCCTTGTCGTCGGCGCCGGGCAGCTCGCAGCCCTCGCTGATCACAACGATCGAGAAGTTCTTGCCGCGCGAGTGGCGGCGGCGGATCTCTTCGCAGACATCTTCGAAGTCGACGGGGCGCTCCGGGATGAGGATCACATCGGCGCCGCCGGCGATGCCGGAGTGCACGGCGATCCAGCCGGCGTGACGGCCCATCACCTCGACGACCATGACGCGGTTGTGCGCCTCGGCGGTCGTGTGCAGGCGGTCGATCGCCTCGGTGCAGATCGAGACGGCGGTGTCGAAGCCGAAGGTGTAGTCGGTGCCGGAGAGGTCGTTGTCGATCGTCTTCGGCACGCCAACGACGGGGAGCTGGAATTCTTCGAACAGCCTGGAGGCGACGCCGAGCGTGTCCTCGCCGCCGATCGCGACGAGCGCGTCGAGCTCCTTGAACGCGGCGCGCGCCTTGTCGACACCGCCGTCGACCTTGTACGGGTTGGTGCGCGAGGTGCCGATGATCGTCCCGCCGCGCGGGAGGATCCCGGAGATCTGCTGCGGCCCGAGCGGCTCGAAGAGGTGCTCGACCATTCCGCGCCAGCCCTCGCGCACGCCGATCACCTCGTGATCGTTCGCCCAGGAGCGCCGCGCAACCGCGCGGATCACTGCGTTGAGGCCGGGGCAGTCGCCGCCGCCGGTGAGGACTCCGATCAGCATCGTTTCGAGT
>JAOPYY010000115.1 GCA_025964395.1 Actinomycetes bacterium
CGCGCGCGCATCGCCTACGTCCGCGAACGCGGCTGCGATCTCGTCGATCAGCGACGCGTCGAACGCATTTCGCCGCTCCGGCCGGGCCAGCGCGATGCGCAGGACCGCGCCGTCACGTTCGATACGCAGCGCGCTCATTCGAACGCCAGGCCGAGGCGTGCGAGCTGTCGCGCAATCGACACGGTCGCTTCGAGGTCGAACACCTCGACGATGTCCGGGTTCTTGCCGATCAGCTCGCGCGCGCGGGACGGCAGCTGCTGCTCCGACGCCTCTTGCGACTCCCACACGTACAGGGCGCCCCAGCGTTCGCCGACCTCGTCCGCGAACCAGCTCTTGAAGAGCAGCCCCGGCACCTGCTCGAACGCAGGCACCGCCTCGTCGCGCAGGTAGCGCCGGAGCTCGCCGATGTTCGTCTGCGAGTCGGCGAGGTTCCAGATCACGAGGCGCAGGACCATCCGACTGCGCACCTTAAACGAGGAACGGCGCGCCCTGGAGGACGCGTCGCTTTCGCAAGTCACTACATCCGGAAAATGCCGAACGTGCTCTCGGGGATCGGCGCGTTCAGTGCCGCCGAGAGCCCCAGCGCGAGGACGCGCCGCGTGTCGAGTGGATCGATGATGCCGTCGTCCCAGAGGCGAGCCGTCGAGTAGTACGGGTTGCCTTCCGCCTCGTACTTCGCGCGGATCTCGCCGGGATCGGAGTCGCCGACCATCGACAGCACCGTTGCCGCCTGCTCGCCGCCCATCACCGAGATGCGCGCGTTCGGCCACATCCACAGCTGGCGTGGGGAGTAGGCGCGCCCGCACATGCCGTAGTTGCCCGCTCCGAACGAGCCGCCCGTCACGACCGTGAACTTCGGCACGTCCGCGCACGCGACGGCCATCACGAGCTTCGCACCGTCGCGCGCGATCCCGCGCGCCTCGTACTCCTTGCCGACCATGAAGCCGGTGATGTTCTGCAGAAATATCAGCGGTATATGACGCTTGCACGCGAGCTCGATGAAGTGCGCGCCTTTCTGCGAGCTCTCGGCGAAGAGCACGCCGTTGTTCGCGAGGATCCCGACCGGATAGCCCTCGATGTGCGCCCACCCGCAGACGAGCGTCTCGCCGTATAGCGCTTTGAACTCGTCGAATCGTGAACCGTCGACGACGCGCGCGATGATCTCGCGCGCATCCATCTGCGTGCGGTGGTCATCCGGGATCAGGCCGTAGAGATCCGACGGGTCGACGGCCGGCGGCTCCGGCGTCGCGCGCGTCCACGGCAGCTCGGGCTTACGCGTGTGCGCGTTCGCAATGATCCGGCGCGCGATCGCGAGCGCATGCTCGTCGCTCGTCGCGTAGTGGTCGGCGACGCCCGACTGGCGCGTGTGCACATCCGCGCCGCCGAGCTCCTCCGCGGTGACGTCTTGCCCGGTCGCCGCCTTCACAAGCGGCGGGCCGCCGATGAAGATCGTGCCGGTGCCGGCCACGATCACCGTCTCGTCGCTCATCGCCGGCACGTACGCCCCGCCCGCCGTACACGAGCCCATCACGACGGCAATCTGCGGGATGCCCTGCGCCGACATACGCGCCTGGTTGTAGAAGATCCGCCCGAAGTGCTCACGGTCCGGGAAGACGTCGGCCTGCAGCGGCAGGAAGGCGCCGCCCGAGTCGACGAGGTAGAGGCACGGGAGCGCGTTCTGCTCCGCCACTTCCTGCGCGCGCAGGTGCTTCTTCACGGTGAGCGGGAAATAGGAGCCGCCCTTGACGGTCGCGTCGTTCGCGACGATCACGCACTCGCGGCCCTCGACGACGCCGATCCCCGTGACGATCCCCGCGCCGGGCGCCTCACCGTCGTACATCTCCCAGGCAGCGAGCGCGTTCAGTTCGAGGAACGCCGTACCGGAATCGATGAGGCGGTCGATCCGCTCCCGCGCCAGCAGCTTGTCGCGCGACCGGTGGCGCTCAACGGCCCGCTCGCCGCCGCCCGCCGCGATCTGGGCCGAACGGCCCCGTAGCTCCTCGAGCAGAGCCTCCATCCGCGCCGTCCGCCGGGCGAAGTCGTCCGTCTTCTCGACCCGGCTTTGCAGCAACGCCACGGGCCTGAGCCTAGTCGGCGGACAGGCCGGAACGGGACACTTGGCAGATCTGAGATACGTCCCTATATTGCGACGGTCCAGCTTCCGTCCGGATTGTGTCGTCCAGCTTCCGTCCGGAAGCAAGACCTCAGGTAAAGGGGGCAATTTCATGGCTCGTAAGTTTCGCTTGCTCGGCGCGCTCGCGGTCGTCCTACTCGCGGCCGTCTCGGCGACTGCGGCTTCGGCGGGCACCGGCGTCTCGGGGATTCCAACGGTCGTGCCTCAGGTGGTTGACGACTCGTCGCTGAAGGCGCTGACGACCACCGAGGGCGGCGCGTCGGTCCTGCCGACGACGCGCACAATCCCGCACTGGTTCGGGCAGACGCTGAACCCGGACAACGGGATCACGTACGGCTACAACATGGTCGGCTCGAACCCGAACAGCTGTTCAGGCGCGGCATGCTCGACGACGATCCAGGTCGACATCACCCCGCTGATCGTGAACATCGACGGCATGACGTTCGACGGCACAAGCGTGCTCGGCGCGACGCTCGCCTCGCCGCAGTTCGCGACCAACGACTACGGGTCGACGCCGGCCGCGACCGCGGCGGGGTCGTTCCCCTACGCGCCCGCGTTCATCCGCGGGGCCGGTGGGCTGCTCTCGCAGGGTGACAAGGGCGTCCAGCTCCAGCTTCAGGACGCCACGATGCGGGCGCAGTTCAACCAGGTCGGGAAAAAGAGCGGCTACCACCTGATCCTGCAGCCGAACGTGCTGCCGGCGGTGACGATCGACGTGCCGCAGAACCAGGGCACGTTGATCCAGAGCGGGCGTGGCGTGGTCGGCGCCAACATCAACATCAGCTGGTGGTCGTCCCAGATCCAGAACCTCGAGTCGACTGCGGATCCGACGCACCTGCCCCTCTACCTCACGAACCAGGTGCTGCTGTTCATCGGCAGCCCGGGTAACTGCTGCGTGATCGGCTACCACGGCACGCGTGCAGCGGGCTACGGCGGCGGCAGCGCGAACTCGAACGGCAACGCGGTCGTGCAGACGTTCGCATGGGGCTCGTGGGTGCAGCCCGGCTTCTACTCGCGGGCGAACGGAGGGACCGACTGGGCGCTTCAGGACATCCACGCGCTCAGTCACGAGATCGCCGAGTGGGCGGACGATCCCTTCGTGAACAACACGGTGCAGCCGTGGCTGACGCCGACGGCGCCGCAGTACGGGTGCACGGGCGTGCTCGAAACCGGCGACCCGGTCGTCGGGATCGGCTTCGCGATCGGCTCCAACACGTTCGAGCAGGGGCCGAATCCGAACGGCACGCAGAGTGCCGACGGGTACTACCACCCGGAGGACGAAGCGCTTCTCCCGTGGTTCATGCGCCTGCCGAGCAACAACACCGGCTCGGAGGCGAACCAGTCGGGTGTTGGGGGCCGCTACACATTGATGGGTGACCTGAACCCGTTTGCGGGCTTCCGCCAGCCGGCTACGGGCTGCTAAGAACCACCTTCGAATCACCACGAGGAAGGGCCCGGGCAACCGGGCCCTTCGTCTTTTTCGGCATGCTGGTGCGGTGAAGCGCAACCGCCTGATCCTCGTCGCTGCGGCCGTCGGTGCCGCGGCTGTGGTGGCCATCGTGCTGATCCTCGTCGCCGGCAACAAGAAAACTGCGACTCCCACGACGAATGCAACGGCGACGACCGCGGCCCCGTCGCGCTCACTCGCCGGCATCCCGCAGCAGGGCACCACGCTCGGCAAGGCCAGCGCGCCCGCGACGATGATCGTCTACGAGGACCCGCAATGTCCCTACTGCCGCAGTTGGAACGCATCGACGCTCCCGACCGTCGTCGACCAGTACGTGCGCACCGGGAAGCTCAAGGTGGAGTACCGCGGCGTCGTGATCATCGGTCCGGACTCGGTGCGCGGCCTGCGCGCGATCTACGCGGCGGCCCAGCAGAACAAAGGCTGGAGCTTCGCCGACGCGCTCTACTCCCACCAGGGCGTCGAGAACAGCGGCTGGATCACGAACGGCGTGATCCTCGCGGCCGCACAGGAAGCCGGCGCGGACGGGCAGGCGATTCTCGCCGGCATGGGCTCGTCGAAGGTGAGCGCGGCGCTGGTCAAGGCTCAGAAGGAGGCGACGGCGGACCAGTTGCGCGGCACGCCGACGTTCATCATCGTGCGGCCCCCGGCGAAGTCCCAGCAGCTGACCGTGGCCGGGCTCGACCCCGCGTCGTTCGTACCGTCGCTCGCGGCAGCTCTCCAGTAGTGAGCCTGCGGAAGGCGATAGCCGGAGCCGCCGTCCTGGGCGGTGCGATCGCCGCGTACCTGACGGTCGTCCACTACTCGCACATCTCACCGATCTGCACCTCGGGCGGTTGCGAGAAGGTGCAGCAGTCCAGCTACGCCAAGGTCGCCGGCATTCCTGTCGCGGTGCTCGGTCTCGTCGCCTACGCCGGCGTGCTGCTCACGGCAGTCGTGCGCGGCGTTCCCGCGGCACTTGCCGGCGCGGTGATCGGCCTCGCCGGGACGGCATTCAGCGGCTACCTGCTCTGGGCGCAGATCGCACGGATCCACGCGATCTGCCAGTGGTGCGTCGGGAACGACGTCGTGATCGCCGTCGTTGCAGTCCTCTGCGTGGCGCGCGCGCTGACCGAGCCGGACCCACCCGCGTGACCCGGCGCGGCGCGCTGCTCTTCGCAGCCATGTGCGTGATCTGGAGGATCCCGTACCTCCTGATCCGCGTTGCGGTGCGCGAGCTCGCGCCCGTGACGCTCGTCTTCCTGCGCACCGCGATCGGCGCGCTGATCCTGACGCCTGTGGCTGCCTACCGAGGCGAGCTGCGCCCGTTGCTTCGTCATTGGCGGCCGGTGCTCGCCTACACCGCGGTCGAGGTCGCGATCCCGTGGGTGCTCCTCGCGCGTGCGGAGACGAAATTGACGAGCTCGCTGACGGGGCTGCTGATCGCGGCGGTGCCGCTCGTCGGCGCGGTGATCGTGACGCTTACCGGCGACCGCGAGCGGCTCGGCGGCAGGCGCTGGCTCGGCCTCCTCGTCGGGATCGGCGGCGTCGCTGCGATCGTCGGCTTGAACCTCGGGCAGATCAACGTCGTCGCGCTGGTCGAGATCGGGTTCGTGGCGGTCGGGTACGCCGTCGGGCCGATCATCCTCTCGCGCTCGATGAGCGATCTACCCGCCTACGGCGTCGTCGCGGCCTCGCTGCTCCTGACGGGGCTCGTCTACGCGCCGTTCGCTGCCGCGAACTGGCCGTCCAAGCTGCCGTCGGCGCATGTCGTCGAGTCGGTGCTCGGGCTCGCGATCATCTGCACCGCGCTCGCCTTCCTCGTCTTCTTCGCCCTCATCGCAGAGGTCGGCCCGGTGCGCGCGACCGTGATCACCTACATCAACCCGGCAGTCGCGGCCGTCCTCGGTGTGACGCTCCTGAGCGAGCACCTGACGACGGGAATGCTGGTCGGATTTGCGCTTGTGCTCACTGGTTGCGTGCTCGCGACCGGGCGCAGCCCCGGGGCGGTTACCGAGCCGTAGCCCCCTCTGGGCGACCGGGGGTACCCCTCGATAGGGATGTGCCTGATCCCTCGATTCAGTGAACCGCCGCTTCATCCCTCCGAAGGGGGACGCCTGAGCCCCGATGTGTGCGGCATATGCCCCTTGTGAGCTCGTGCTGACGCTCACTTGCGGCTGAAAAGGGAGAGGGCATCGTGAGGGACAGGCAGGAGTGCGGAAGCGCACTTTGGGGCAACGGTGGCGGCCGGAAGCGGCGCCTCCTCGCAGTGATCGCACTCGCGGCGAGCGTCTTCGCGTTCAGCGCCGGTCAGGCGCAGGCGGGCGGGCCCAAGCGGCCGATCGTGCCGAAGGATCTCGTTGCGCAGGCGGAGGCCAATCCGCAGCAGCTCTTCAACGTGATCATCCAGGCGAGCCGCGGCACGGTCGCGAACAAGCTCGCAGAGCAGCTCTCGCTCGCGCAACGCGCCAACCCGGGCGTGGCACGCGGGCTCTACCGGCGGTTCGACTCGATCTTCAGCGGCGTCGCGGCAACGGTCTCGGGCAAGCAGCTCAAGTGGCTCTCGCTCTGCCCGTTTGTCGCCGTGATCACGCCGGACATGAAGACGACGCCTTCGAGCGATCCTTCGAACGTGCAGATCTGGCCCGAGGTGGCGCAGCTCTCGGCGTACTGGCCGCAGGCTGCCGCGACTCCGGGGCCGACGATCGCCTTCCTCGACTCAGGTGTCGACGCGGGCACTCCCGCGTTCGGCGGCCGCCTGCGGACCCAGGTGAACTTCTACAGCGGCAGCAACCCGAACTCCCCCGGCGACGGGCTGGGCCACGGGACGTTCGCCGCCGGCATCGCCGCAGGTGCCGACGACGGTCACGCGGGCGGCGCCCCGAACGCGGGCATCGTCTCGCTCGACGTGCTCGACGATCAGGGCTCGGGCTCGACGAGCGACATGATCGCCGCGCTCGACTGGGTGCTGCAGAACAAGGCGCAGTACAACATCGGCGTCGTCAACATCAGCATCGTCGCGAGCCAGAACTCGAGCTTCATGTACGACCCGCTCGACAAAGCTGTCGAGAAGCTTTGGTTGAACGGTGTCGTCGTCGTCGCGGCCGCCGGCAACTACGGCTCGACGAACGGCGCAAGCGGCGTCCCGTTCGCACCGGCGAACGACCCGTTCGTCATCTCGGTCGGCGCGACGGACACCAACGGAACGGTTTCGACCGCGGACGATTTCGCGGCGCCGTGGTCGGCGTGGGGCGCGACGAACGACGGCTTCATGAAGCCGGAGATCGCCGCACCGGGCCGCTACATGTTCGGGCCGACTCCGACGGGCGGGGGCGCGATGCTCGGGATGCTTCCCGACCGCCTCGTCTCGCCGGGCTATATGTGGATGTCGGGCACCTCGTTTTCTGCACCGGTCGTTTCGGCCGCAGCGGCGTACGTGCTCGCGATGCACCCGACGTGGACGCCCGACCAGGTCAAGGGCGCGCTCATGCTCACCGCAGCGAGCCCGGACGGCTACACGGCCGGCGGCGCACTTGGTGTCGGTGAGGTGCAGGCGCAGGCGGCAGCAACGAACGCCGACGGCACCGCGAACCCGAACCTCGGTCTGAACCAGTTCGTCACGGTCGATCCGGCCAGTGGGCTCAACCAGTTCGACTCGGACGCGTGGATGACCGCCGCGTCGAACGACCCCGCGTGGAACGCGATGTCGTGGGCGAGCATGTCGTGGGCGTCCGCATCGTGGAGCTCGATGAGCTGGGCGAGCATGTCGTGGGCCAGCATGTCCTGGGCCTCGATGAGCTGGGCGAGCATGTCATGGGCGTCGATGAGCTGGGCCAGCCAGAGCTGGGCGAGCTCGAGCCAGGTCAAGTAGCGAAAACTCTTTTCGCCTCCATGTGACACCCCAAATGCGGGGCACCGGTGCACGGAGAGAGGCACCGATGCCCCGCATTTGTCCGATATCACCGAGCCTTCGAGCGGTGTCTCCGGGTCGGTGCGAGCCGCGATATCACGCGCGTTCGGTGGTCGTTTGGCCTGTTGCACGCGGGGGCAACACATGTGCGGTCCGGCGGTTGGTTCCCGGCTTGACAACTGCTCAACGGCGCAGCTACTGATCCGCCACATTCATTTTGTGACGCGAGGGGGAACATGCGCAAGATCGTCATCGGAGTGCTCGTTGCCAGTGCGCTGCTTGCGGTAGCCGGGTGTGGCGGCAAGAGCGCGGCCGAGAAGCAGAAGGAAGCGGCAGCTGCGGCGGCCGGTAGCGGCCGCGGCACGATCACGTGTGAAGGCTCGGCGACGTCGAAGCCGACGGGCCTGCCGGCCGGCTTCCCGCAGCCCGACGCTGTCACCTACGTCAACGCGACGAAGAGCGGCCCGACCATCGTCGTCGACGGGTACAGCACCGAGAGCCTCGAAGGCA
>JAOPYY010000128.1 GCA_025964395.1 Actinomycetes bacterium
ATCAGATTCGTGAGCGAACCGGCCGCGAACCGCTTGGCGTCGTGAAGACGCTGCTCTACCGGCCGGAGCTGTTCGGACTTCCGTTCTCGCAAGCGCTCGACCGTGTCATGCGCGGCCCGTCGGCGTGGAGTGCGGGCGAGCGTGAGCTCTTTGCGGGCTTCACGTCGCTGCTGAACCAGTGTCCATTCTGAACGAACTCCCACGGCGCAGTTGCGTCGTACGCGCTCGGTGAGGAAGTCTGGCAGGCGGTCGTCGACGACTGGCGGACCGCGCCGCTCAGTCCCGAGCTCAGCGCGACGCTCGTCTTCCTCGAGAAGCTGACGCTTCGTCCCGACGAGCTCGAGCCCGCCGACGCCGAGGCGGTGTACGCCGCCGGTGTCTCGCAGCAGGCTCTCCGGGATGCGGCCGCCGTCTGCGGCATGTTCAACATGATCGTGCGGCTCGCCGACTCGCTCGGCTGGGATGTGCCGACGTGGGACCGCCTCCAGCAGCGCGCGCCGGCGATGCTCGAGGGCGGCTACGTCATGCGCGCAATCGGCGACCGCTGACGGGTGTCAGACACCGGTTCGTGACCTGAACGCAACCTGAACTGCGGCCTGCCGTCCTTCTCTTTTGATAGCTGAATCGGCCGGTATCCCTTGACGGGAGCCAACTTTTAAGAGAGTTTCCCGTCTTGTGAAGGTGACCCGCTCTTTCGAGTGGGGCATCCACGCGCGTCAAGCTGTCCCCCTGTCAGGAGGAATACAAGTGAAGAAAGTCTTTCGGACGTCGACGCTGCTGATCGTTGCGGGCGTTGTCGTGCTCGCGGCTATGGCCGTCGCTGTGGCGACCGCCAGCTCGAGCAAGAAGGCCGCAGGCGGCGACGTCTGCGTGCTGTTCCCGGACCCGGCGACGTCGATTCGGTGGGTGCACTACGACGCACCGGCCATGACGGCGGCGCTCAAGGCAGCCGGCGTCACCTACCAGATCTACAACGCGGGCGGCGACGCTCAGAAGCAGAAGGCGCAGGCCGACCAGTGCCTCGGTAACGGCGCGAAGGTCCTCGTCGAGGTCGCGATCGATGCCGGCTCTGCCGCCGCGATCGAGCAGACCGCAAAGGCGAAGGGCGTTCCGTCGATCGACTACGACCGCCAGGTCAAGGGCGGCGTCGCGTCGATCTACGTCTCGTTCGACGGCGGAGCCGTCGGCGTCCTGCAGGGCAAGGGTGTTGTCAACGGCCTGAAGGCGAACGGGAATTACTCGAAGCACCCGGTCGTCGCGCAGGTCAACGGCGGTAGCACCGATGCGAACTCGTTCCTGTTCAAGGCAGGGTACGACTCGATCCTCAACCCGCTGTTCAAGAACGGCACCTTCAAGAAGGGCCCCGACCAGTTCGTTCCCGGCTGGGACAACCAGAAGGGCGGCGTGATCTTCGATCAGATGCTCGTGAAGACGGGCAACAAGATCGACGCGGTCGCCGCGGCGAACGACGGTCTCGCAGGCGCGGTCATCGCGTCCCTGCAGAAGCACGGCCTCAAGCCGATCCCGGTCTCGGGCCAGGATGCGACGCCGCAGGGCTTCCAGAACATCATCAGCGGTTGGCAGACGATGACGGTCTGGAAGGACACGCGCGTGCTCGCGAAGGCGGCCGCGAAGGCGGCGGTCCAGCTGATCAAGGGTCAGAAGCTGACCACCACCGGTACGGTGCCGAACGGCTCGAAGAAGGAGCCGGCATTCATCATCGCGCCGGTCGCGCTCTACAAGTCGAACTGGACGAAGATCTACACGTCCGGCTTCCTCAAGAAGTCCGACATTTGTACCGGTACGTACAAGAAGTACTGCAAGTAATCACGCACTGACACCTGGCGGTCGGGGCGCCCCGCACGGGGCGCCCCGGCTGTGCTAGGAACTCACAGTCCGATGTCCGACGAAACCCCTGTCCTAGAACTCCGCGGAATCTCGAAGTCCTTCGGGTCGGTCGAGGCGCTGAGCGACGTCGACCTCGAGGTGCGCCGTGGCGAAGTGATGGCGCTCGTCGGCGACAACGGCGCCGGCAAGTCCACGCTCATCAAGTCGATCGCGGGTATTCACAGCGTGGACAGCGGCGAGATCCTCTTCGAAGGCAACCCGGTCTCGATCTCGGGACCGAAGGACGCCGCCAAGCTTGGAATCGAGGTCGTGTACCAGGACCTCGCGCTCTGCGACAACCTCGACGTCGTGCAGAACATGTATCTCGGCCGTGAGTCGCACAACGTGCTGCAGGTGCTCAACGAGCCGGTGATGGAGCACCGCACGGCAACGACATTGAAGTCACTCGCGGTGACGACGATCCGCTCGATCCGGCAGCCGGTCGCGACGCTCTCCGGAGGTCAGCGCCAGTCGGTCGCAGTCGCCCGCGCGGTGATGTGGAACTCGAAGCTCGTGATTCTCGACGAGCCGACCGCCGCGCTCGGCGTTGCCCAGACCGAGCAGGTGCTTTCGCTCGTCAGGCGGCTCGGGGAGCAGGGCCTCTCGGTGATTCTCATCTCGCACAATCTCCACGACGTCTTCGAGGTCGCCGACCGCATCACCGTGCTGCGGCTTGGACGGAACGCGGGACTGTTCGAGCGCACAAAGACGACGCAGGAGGAGGTCGTGCGCGCGATCACCGCCGGCAAGCCGACCAAGGTCTCGGGCATTGCGATGGAGGAGACGTCATGAGCGTCACGACGGAGCCGGTGCAAGAGTTCGACGTCGCGAACCCCGAGGAGAGCTTCCTCACGCGGCTCTGGGAGAACTTCAAGGGCGGGAACCTCGGCAGCGCCCCGGTGATCTTCGGCCTCACGATCATCGTGATCGTCTTCGGCTTCACGGCGCAGAACTTCTTCACCGCCGTCAACTTCATCAACATCATCACCCAGATGTCGGGCACGACGATGCTCGCCTTCGGCGTCGTCTTCGTACTGCTGCTCGGCGAGATCGACCTCTCGATCGCGTACCTGAGCGGCGTTGCCGGCGTGATGGCCGCCGAGCTCCAGAAGCCAGACAGCGGGCACCACTTCACCGGCATCTGGCCGATCATCATCGCGCTGGTGATCGCGACCCTCATCGGCGCGTTCCAGGGCTCGTTCGTCGCGCTCATCGGGGTCCCGGCCTTCGTCGTCACGCTGGCCGGTCTGCTTGCGTGGCAGGGCGTGATCCAGGTGACGCTCGGCGCCGCCGGGCCGATCATCATCGAGAACCGCTGGATCAACTACACGGCGTCGTACTTCTTCTCGGCGACGGCCGGCTGGATCATCGCGGGGGTCTTGATAGCCCTCTACCTGTTGTCCGTCGGCCTCTCGCTTCGAGGCAAGCGCCGCCACGGCGTCACCGTCCGCTACCCGTGGCTCGTCGTTGCGAAGGTGATCGCAATCGTCGGGGTGACCCTGCTCGTCGTGGCGATCTGCAACCACGATCGCGGTGTTCCGCTGCCGGGGCTCATCATCATCTTCTTCCTGCTCACCTTGACGTACATCACGAAGCGGACCACCTTCGGCCGGCACGTGTATGCGGTCGGTGGGAACGCCGAGGCCGCGAGGCGCGCGGGAATCAGCGTCCCGCGGATCAGGATCATCGTGTTCATGATCTCCGGGTTCATGGCGGGCGTCGGCGGCGTCATGCTCGCCGGGAACCTTCGCTCCGTCGCGCCGGATCAGGGCGGCGGCACCCTGCTGCTCGATGCGATCTCGGCTGCCGTAATCGGCGGCACGAGCCTGTTCGGTGGCCGTGGCGAGGTGCGCAGCGCCGTGCTCGGCTCCGCGGTGATCGCAACGATCCAGAACGGCCTCTACATCTTCGGGTTCCAGCCGGGCGTGATCTACATCACCACGGGCTCGATCCTGCTCTTCGCCGTGACGCTCGACACGATCGCGCGTCGCCGGCAAGCCAAGACCGGTCGCTAAGCGGCGAGTCGCACGCTGACCCACATACATACATAGAAGAACCTGGTTCGCTCTTTGCACCAGGTTCACGAGTTTCCGGACTCGGGCAGCAGGGTCGAAACTCCTGAATCTGGTTCGGCTGACACCGAATCAGGTTCAGCCGCAGCTGGGGGCTGTCCGCGGGTCAAACCTAGCCGGCTGACACCGAATCAGGTTCAGTGCCGGAGCGCCTACCGCTTAACGGTGACGACGCGGTCGACGGCACCGACGTCGCGCGTCGTCTTCACGGTCCCGTCCGGGTAGCGCACGATCAGCTCGTTCACTGCTGCGTGCGGGCCGAGACCGAAGTGCACCCGCGGATCCTCCGACGACAGGTAGCTCGAGCCGGCGTGCACCTCGCGCACCTGCCGCCCGTCGACGCCGACGAGGGTCACGACGGCGCCGGGGGAGAACGGCTCGACCTGCACGTCGAGCCAGTGGCCGCCCCGGCTCGTGTTGTGCAGCAGGATCAACTTCCCGCCGACCGAGTTGATCGCGATATCGACGCGGCCGTCGTTGTCGTAGTCCGCAGCCGCGAGGCCGCGCCCGTTCGTGCGGAGGTTCGGCAGGAGGTTGGTGGCGCCGAACGACCCGTTCGCGTGTTGCGCGAGCACCTGCAGTGGCCCGGCGTCCTTCGCCAAGTTCGTGACCGGGATCGCGCCGCTCGTCAGCACGAGATCAAGCTTGGCGTCGTTGTTCAGGTCGACCCAGGAGTCGCCCCAGCCGGTGCGGCTGCCGATCAGCGGTGTGAACGCCTTGCGCGTGTCGACGAACGCGGAGCCGGTGGCGCTGTAGACGGCGTGCGTCTGGTTGCGTGAGTTACTGACGAAGAGATCCTGGAGGCCGTCGCCGTTGTAGTCGGACTCGGCGATGCCCATGCCTGCGTTCGCGTCGGCGATCTTCTTCTGCCTCGCCTGGTCGACGAAGTGGAAGCCGAGCGGGCCGCCGGCCTCGTTGACGTAGAGCCGGTTGGGGTCTTCGTCGTTTGCGACGTAGAGGTCGATGCGACCGTCGTGGTTCACGTCGGTGAAGACTGCGCCGAGGCTGTGGTCATAGGGGGCCGGGTCGAGCCCGGCCTGAGCGCCGACCTCCTTGAAGTGCTTGTTGCCCTCGTTCAGGAAGAGCTCGTCGCGCACGCCCTCGGTGTTCGACGGGAAGCCCTTGACCGACCCCTGAATCGGATTCGCCATGTTCGTGTAGCCCGCGACGAACAGATCGGGCCGCCCGTCGCCGTTCACGTCTGCGACCGCGGCTCCGGAGTGCCAGCCGAACGAGACGACGCCCGCCTTTCGCGCCCCTTCGGTGAACGTTCCGTCGCCGTTGTTCCAGTAGAGCGCGTCGTTTGTGGAGGTCGTGACGTAGAGGTCGGTGTAGCCGTCGCCGTTCAGATCCGCCGCGACGCAGCCTTCACCGCGTGTCTGCAGTCCCGTGCCCGAGGACGCGGTGACGTTCACAAACCGCCCGTGGTCGTTGCGGAAGAGCGCGCTGCGGGGGAGTCCCCCATGCGCCTGGAAGGCCGGCAGGTTGTCGTCGGTGTACGAGTTGACGACGAACAGGTCGAGCCAGCCGTCGTTGTTGTAGTCGAGCCAGCAGAGGCCGCCGCCCATCATCGCGGTCGGGTCGTTCGTGATGCCGTACCGGAACGAGGCCTGCTGGAAGTTCAGCCCGACCTGGCTCGCGACGTTCACGAGACCGAAGCCGCGGACCGTGGGGCCCGTGACCGTTGGCGCGGCGAGTGCCGCGGGGGCGGCCTGGGCGCCGAGCACCCAGTGGCCGTTCGCCTGGTGGAGCTTGTAGTGGGCGCTCGCAAGCTGCGCGTTGGCGATCGGCGGGTCCTGGCCCTGGCCCGGTTCGAGCCACACACGCAGCGTCTCGTGCGCCGCCTGCGGCTCGTGCAGCGCCGCGACGAGGTCGCGCGCGATCCAGCGCGCCGTGTGGAGGTTCAGCTGCGTCTCGACGCCGTGCGACGGGAGGATCGTGATCGCGGGCAGCCCCTTGGCCGGGATGGGGCCCGAGGCGGCCGCGGACGTCGCCGGGCCGCTGGCGGCGACGAGGCTGAACGCATAGGTCGCCGCCGCCGCCGCCGCGGTGATCGCAAGGCGCGGCCCGGTGAGCCGCAGGCGCGCGAGCGGGAGCAGCGCGAGCAGCGGGCGCGCCGCGCAGACGATCGTCAGTGCGGCGAGCAGCCCGACTTTGCTCGCCCATTCGGTGCGCATGGGTGCGATCAGCAGCGCGGCCAGCAGGCCGACGCTCACCGCGTAGACGATGCGGTCGCGCTGGCCGCGCGGCGACGTCTTGGGGTCGGTGAGCATGAAGAAGAGGAACACGAGCACCTCCGGTGAGGTGAGGAGCGCCCACCAGAAGTAGGGGCCTGTGATCGGGCCGAGGTGCCAGCGCGCGACCATCGCGTGTCCCGTCGCGGCGAGCACGGCGATCCCGGCCGCGAACGAGAGCCAGAAGCCCCCGGCGATCCAGAGCAGCTTCAGGCGCGACAGGATCAGGAGGCCGCCCGTGACGATCACCACGAACGCGAACAGGAGCCACGGCGACACCGGCCCCCACCAGAAGTCGAGCGGCTCGGCGCGGCTGCGGCCCAACAGGACGAAACAGAGGACGAGCCCGATGTTGGACGGGTTGAAGACGTGGCTGCCACGCCACTTGACCACGTACTTGGAGAGCAGCGAAACCGCGGCGGTCGCCATGAAGATCCACCAGCCGCGCAGGCTCCACCAGTCGCCGTGGTGCGTCCCCGGGACGCGCAGGATGAACGCGACGCCGTTGCCCGTCAGCATCGCGCTCGCCGGCCACATCAGGACGTGCTGCTTGCGGAACGTGATCGCCACCTCGAGGACCGCGCAGGTCAGCAGCGAGATCAGGATCTGGGCGATCGAGACGCGGAACTGGAAGACCGTCTGGCCGAGCACCTGCAGCGTCGTGATCACGACAGCGAGGTGCAGCCGGGGGTCGCTCAGCTTCGGCAGCACCACCGGATACGGCGTGCCGCGAATCGTGAGCGTGCGGCCTGCGGGGGCCGGTACGGCAGGCGCGCTCATCGCACGACCATCGTAGTGCTGAATCACGCAACTGACGAGTCGTGCAGAATTGCTCCATGCAACTTCAACACGCGCGCGCAATCGTCGACCTCGTCGTCTCGGAGGCTCCCGGGCCCGTCTCGGTCTTCGTCGCCGACGACCACGGCGAACTGGTCGCCGCCGCCACGATGGACGGAGCCGCCCCGGACACCCGCCTGAACGCCCAGCGGAAGGCCTACACGGCGGCCCGCAGCGACGCGCGCTCGACGCGCGAGCTCGCCGAGAAGGTGAAGGACAACCCGGTCGAGCGGGCGAGCTTCGACCCGTTCTTCACGTTCTTCCTCGGCGGCGTCGCGGCGTTCGACGGCGCGACGCGAGTCGGTGCCGTCGGTGTGAGCGGCCTCCCGGGCGAGGTCGACGAGCAGTTGGCCCGGCGCGCGATCGAAACGGCCGGCCTAACTCTCTAGAGCTTGACGAGCTGCCCGTTCGTGGCCGACTCGTACAAGGCCCCGAGCGTGCGCGCCTGGGCGACCGCGTCCTCGCGCCCGAGCAGCAGCTCACCCTCGCCGCGGATCGCGTCGCTCAGGTTCTCGAGCTCGAGCCGGTACGAGTCTTCCTTCTCGATCTCGATCCGCTCGACGCCGTCCTCGCGCCGCAGCTCGATCACCGGCACGTTGCAGTGCCACGGGTCGTCGAGGAAGAGCGAGCCCTCACTGCCGATCACCTCGAGCTCGTCCTGCTCGGGGAGCGCGGTGCCGCAGTGGAAGAGGCCGATCACGTTGTTCGGGAAGCGGAGCGTGCCGCTGAAGACCCAGTCGGTGCCGGAGGGGCCGTACCAGGCCTCGCCGAACACCCGCTCGGGCTCGCCGCCGACGAGCCGCGAGCCGCTGACGTTGTAACAACCAACGTCCATCAGCGCGCCGCCCTCGACGTCCGTGCGCAGGCGGATGTTCTCCATGTCGTAGAGCGAGTAGCTGAAGACCGAGCGGACCACGCGGAGCTCGCCGATCGCGCCCTCGTTCACGAGCTGCGTCACGCGCTTCGTCTGCGGGTTGTGGCGGTACATGAACGCCTCGCTGAGCAGCCGGCCCGCCTTGTCGGCGGCGTCGAAGGCTTCCTCGACCTCGCTCGTCTTACGCGACATCGGCTTCTCGCACAGCACGTGCTTGCCGGCCTCGACGGACTTGATCGACCACTCGCAGTGCATGTTGTTCGGCAGCGAGATGTAGACGGCCTCGATCTCCGGGTTGGCGAGCAGCGCCTCATAGGAGCCGTACGCGCGCGGGATGTCCCACTCCTTCGCGTACTCCTCGGCGCGCTGCTGGTCGCGGCTCGCGACGCCGACGAGGTCGACCTTGCGCGACGCATGCGCACCTGGAATCACCTTCCGGTTGATGTCGGCGGTCGAGATGATCCCCCACTTGACTGCGTCGGTCACTTACGCTCCTTCGTCGTTATGGACCTACGTAGTATCGCGGCCATGGTTTCGAAAAGCGCAGGTGAGATCGGGATCGGCATGCTCGGCTACGCGTTCATGGGCAAGGCCCACTCGAACGCGTTCAAGAAGATTTCCTACATCACGTGGCCGCCGCCGCTCGAGCCACGGCTCGTCGGCATCGCGGGGCGTGACACGGAGGCGGTCGGCGAGGCTGCGAAGCGCTACGGCTACGAGTACGCGACGGGCGACTGGCGCGAACTGATCGCGGACGATCGGATCGGGCTGTTCGACAACGGCGGCCCGAACTCGCTGCACGCCGAGCCGACGATCGCGGCGGCCCAGGCGGGTAAGCACGTGATCTGCGAGAAGCCGCTCGGGCGCGACGCGAACGAGAGCTACGACATCTGGCAGGCGGTCGCAGCGACGGGCGTCAAGCACCTGTGCGCGTTCAACTACCGCTTCGTGCCGGCGGTCCGGCTGGCGCGGGAGATGATCGAGGCGGGCGAGCTCGGCGAGATCCGCCACTTCCGCGGGCGCTACCTCCAGGACTGGGCCGACGACCCGTCGCTCGACACGTGGCGGTTCGACCCCGATGCGGCAGGCTCCGGCGCGATGGGCGACATCGGCACGCACGTGATCGACCTCGCGCGGTTCCTGAACGGCGAGATCAAGACGGTCTCCGGCTTCGTGAAGACGTTTGTGGAGGGCCGCAAGGTGGACGACGCGCTCGAGGCTGCGGTGGAGTTCGACAACGGCTCCGTGGGCACGATCGAAGGCACGCGGCTCGCGCTCGGACGCCGCAACGCGTTCCAGTGGGAGATCAACGGCTCGAAGGGCTCGCTCGCGTTCGACATGGAGCGCCTGAACGAGCTGCAGGTGTTCCGCGCCGACGGTGAGCGTGCGCGCGGCTTCAAGACCGTCCTCGTCTCGGAGACGAACCATCCGTTCTGGGAGTACTGGTGGCCGCCGGGCCACATCATCGGGTGGGGCGACACCTTCGTGCACGAGTTGCACCACGTGCTGAAGTCGATCGCCGACGACACCGACATCGCACCGTACGGGGCGACGTTCGAGGACGGCTACCGCGCGGCCGAAGTTGCTGACGCAATCGTGCGTTCCGGCGAGACCGGGCAGCGCGAGACGATTTCTTATCGAACCTGATTCGGCGTAGCCGAACCAGATTCGAGAGTTTCGACCTGCCGCGACCTCCGAGAAACGTCGTGAATCTGGTTCGCTGTCGCGAATCAGGTTCAGCCTTGATCCGTGGGCTTCAGTCTTGGAGCACGAGCGTCGCCTTGACGCCGCGGTAGGCGAACGCCTCGGCGAAGCGGTCGAGCGGCACGCGCAGGCCGACGAACGCTTCCAGCGCCTCGGGCCAGCGCTCGCGCGCGCGGTCGAGCGACGCGACAGCCGCCAGCCAGTCCTGTCGGTGCGCGTTGACGCTCCCGAAGAGGACGCGGTTCTCGAGGATCGCGTCGAGCCCGAGCACCGGACCGTCGATTGACACCGCCTGCGGCCGGCCGTCGATGCCGAGCAGGCACGCGACGCCGCTGCGGCGCAGCAGGCCGAGCGAGTCCGCCATCACCTGCGCGTCGGGCACCGCCGAGATCACGAGGTCGAAGCCGTCGGTCTCCTTCCGCAGCTCGGCGAGTGGCGTCTCCTTCGTCGAGACGTAGCGCGCTCCCGACGCGGTGGCGAGATCGCTGCTCGGCTCCAGCGAGGCCGTCCAGACGTCGATGCCGGCGAGCCGGAGCAGGTACGTCGAGATCATCCCGACCGCACCGGCGCCGACCACGAGGGCGCGCTCGAGTTGCCACGGCTGGCGGCCGCCGATCGTCAGCGCGTGGCGGATCGCGCGCTCGCAGATCGACGTCGGCTCCGCGAGCACGCCGAGACGTCCGAGCCCGGCCGGGATCGGGATCAGCTGCTCGGGATCCTCGACGACCAGTTCGCGCGCGAAGCCGTCGAGGCGTGTGATCCCGCGTTCGGAGTAGTCGCCGGTCAGGCACGAGTCGGGCGCGCCCTCCTCGCAGGCGATGCAGTGATGGCACGAGCGGCGCACGGTCGCGGTGACGAGGTCGCCCTTGCTGAAGCCGTGACCGTCGCGCTCGACGATTGCGAGCGACTCGTGGCCAAGCACGAGCGATGCACCGTGAGCGGGCACGCCGAAGAGGCCTTCCGAGATCTCGCGGTCGGTCCCGCAGACGCCGACCTCGAGGACGCGAAGCAGCACACCGTCCTCGATCGGCTCCGGAACGTCGTCGACGCGCGTCGAGTGGGGGACGGCGGGCTCGGTGACGAGCGCGAGCATCAGGCGGCGGTCAGGCCGCCGTCGATCACCAGCACGCTGCCGGTGACGAACTCCGCCGCCACGAGATAGGCGACGGCATCGGCGATCTCCTCCGGCGTCCCGAGGCGTCCCATCGGCTGCCGCGCGCGCAGCGCATCGATCGACTCGCCGACGTCTTCGACAAGGCGGCGCACCCACGGGGAGTCGACCGTGCCGGGCGCGACCGCGTTGACGCGGATGCCGTCTGCGACGTGATCGACGGCGAGCGCGCGGGTGAGCGAGATGACGGCGCCTTTTGAAGCGCAGTAGGCGGCGCGGTTGCGCAGACCGACGAGCCCCGCGACCGATGCGATGTTCACGATCGAGCCGCCGCCGCGCGCCGCCATGCCGGGGATCGCGTACTTGCAGCAGAGGAACGTGCCGCGCGCGTTGACCGCGAACACGTTCTCCCATACGTCGAGCGTCGTGTCCGGCGCGTTCGTCGTCGAGCCGATCCCCGCCACGTTGACGAGCACGTCAAGGTCGTCCATCACCAGCGAGACCTCCGCCTCGTGACGCACGTCGAGCACGATCCCCTGCGCGCCGAGCTCCTCCGCGACCGCGTCGGGCGAGAGGTCGGCGACGATCACCTCCGCGCCTTCGGCGGCGAGGCGGCGCGCCACGGCGGCGCCGATTCCCGAACCGGCTCCGGTGACGAGCGCGCGCTTCCCCGCGAGGCTGCTCATTGCGCCCATGGTAAGAGCACCGCGCCCTCGGACGCGGAGCCGACGAGCGCGCGGTAGCGCGCGAAGACGCCGCCGGCGTAGGGGAGCGGAGGCGGCTGCCAGGCCGCGAGGCGTTCGGCGATCTCGGCGTCGTCGAGCTCGAGTGTCAGGCTCTTCGCGTCGATGTCGATCGTGATCGTGTCACCGTCGCGCACGATCGCGAGCGGACCGCCGCGGGCGGCCTCCGGCGCTACATGGCCGACCATCAGGCCGCGCGTCGCACCCGAGAAACGCCCGTCCGTGACGAGCGCGACCGACTCGCCGAGGCCCGCGCCGACGACCGACGCGGTGACGCTCAGCATCTCGCGCATCCCAGGCCCGCCTGCGGGGCCCTCGTAGCGAACGACCAGCACGGCGCCCTCGGTCACCACACCGGCGCGCACGGCGTCCGTACACGCCTCTTCGCTGTCGAAGACGACCGCAGGCCCCCGGTGGACGCGCCGTCCGCCTGCGAGCTTCACAAGGCTTCCGTCGGGCGCGAGGTTGCCGCGCAGCGCGTGCAGCGCTCCTGTGGGCTTGAACGGCTCCTCGAGCGTGAAGAGCACTTCGCCGTCGGGCGCAACTGCGTCGCGCGTCGCGTCCTCAAGTGTCGAGCCGTCGACGGTGGGCGCAGCACCGTCGAGGTGGCCGCCGCGCACCAGCTCACGGATCAGCGACGCGGTGCCGCCGACACGGTGGAGATCCTCGGCCATGAAGCGGCCCGACGGAGCGAGGCTCGCGATCACCGGCGTCCGGCTGCCGACGTCGGCGAGCTCGTCGAGCGTCAGCGGCACGCCCGCCTCGTGGGCGATCGCGAGCAGGTGCAGGATCCCGTTCGTCGACCCGCCGGTCGCGGCGATGCCGGCCATCGCGTTGAGCAGCGCGCGCTTGTCGAGGAACGTGCGCGCCGTCGCTGCCAGTTCCACGGCGCGTGCGCCGGCGCGCGCCGCGGCTTCGTTCTTCGCCGCGGTCTCGTCGGCAGGGATCAGCCCGTCGCCGATGTGCGTGATCCCGAGGCAGTCGAGCGCGACCGCCATCGTGTTCGCGGTGAAGTGGCCGGCGCACGTGCCGGGGCCAGGGCACGCGACGCGCTCCAGTTCGTCCAGCTCCTCGCGCGGGATCAGCCCGCGCTCCTCCGCGCCGACGGCCTCCCAGACGTCCTGGATCGTCACCTCGCGGCCGCGCAGCCGTCCGGCGCGCATCGGGCCGCTGTAGAGCACCACCGCGGGCTTGTCGACGCGCGCGAGCGCCATCAGCGCTGCGGGCACGGTCTTGTCGCAGCCGACGACGCAGACGAGCGCATCGAAGTCGTGCGCGTGCACCATCAGCTCGATCGAGTCGGCGATCACCTCGCGTGAGATCAGCGACGCGCGCATACCCGGTGTCGCCTGCGACTGGTTGTCGGAGACGGCGATCGTGTTGAAGCCGAGTGGCACGCCGCCGGCCGCGGTCACCCCGTCGGCGACGCGGGCCGCGAGCTCGAGCTGGTTCAGGTTGCACGGCATCGTCCCAGTCCACGTCGAGGCGATGCCGACGATCGGGCCGCCGAGGCGGGCGGGGTCGATCCCCATTGCGCGGAAGTGCGCACGGGCCGGCGCGCGCTCGGCCCCGGAGACGAGCCCCTCGCGGGCGCGGCGGCGGAGGGCGTCATGCACGCCGCGAGTGTACGTTGGCGCCGTGGTCAGGTTCGGCCTCCTCACGACAGCCGCCATCAACCGCGCGATCCTCGGGGCGCGCGCCGAAGGCGCTCCGTTCGAGATCGTCGCGGTCGGCTCGCGCGACGCATCGAAGGCGGAGGCATACGCGCAGGAGCACGGGATCGAGCGGGCGCACGGCTCGTACGACGATCTGCTCGCTGACGACGGGGTCGACGCCGTCTACATCGCCCTGCCGAACGCGCTCCACCACGAGTGGACGATGCGCGCGCTGGCCGCGGGGAAGCACGTGCTCGTCGAGAAGCCGTACACGCGCATCCCGGAGGAAGTGGATCAGGCGTGGGACGAAGCTGACCGGCGCGGGCTCGTGCTCGAGGAGGCGTACATGTGGCGCCACTCGAGGCAGACGCAGCTCATCCTCGACCTGCTGCCGCAAGTGGGGGAGGTGCGCGGCGTCCACGCGACGTTCACGGCAATGCTGACGCGCGAGGACGACCCGAGGTGGGTGCCGGAGCTCGGCGGCGGCGCGCTGCTCGACGTCGGGTGCTACTGCGTCAGCGCGGCTCGCCTGCTGCTTGGCGAGCCGGACCGGGTTCACGGTGAGGCGCGGATCGGCCGCGGTCGCGTGGACACGCAGTTCGCCGGGACGCTGCGCTTCGGCGACGTGACCGCGACGTTCCAGTGCGGGCTCAGGTCGTCCTTCAGCAACACGCTCGAGGTGATCGGCACCGAGGGGATCCTGCGCGTGCCGAGTCCATTCGTCGACCCGCCCGGCTTGGTCGTGGTGAACGGCGAGGAGCATCGCGACGACGCGGGCAACCACTACCGGTTCGAGCTGGACGACATGTGCGCGGCAATCAGCGGCGAGCGCGGGGTGCTGCTCGGCCGCGCCGAGATGCGCGGTCAGGCTGTCGTGCTGGACACCCTGCTGCGTTCCGCCGGTATCTAGGCCGCAGCTTGGAGGTGGCGCACGCCCGGCGTTGCGACGGCGAGGAGTGCCATCGCGAGGATGCCCGCGGTTGCGAACCACAGCGTCGCGCTGACGCCGAATGCGACAGCCGCCGGCCCTGCGACGACGAGGCCGATCGGCTGGAAGGCCAGCGAGCCGAACCAGTCGTACGCACTCACGCGTGACAGCGCCGCCGCCGGGATGTGCTGCTGGAGCGCTGTCTCCCAGAGCGCGTTGAAGATCATGTTGCCGCCGCCCGCAAGCAGCGCGCCGGCGGCGATCACGAGGACGGGCGCGTGCAGCGCGAGGAGTGCCGTGGGGAGCGCAAGGAACCCGAGCAGGCTCGAGCCGAAGAACAGCGGGTGGCGTGCGCGGACGCGCAGCGAGACGAAGCCACCGACGAGCGAGCCGACACCGAGCGCCGCCAGGATCGTCGCCCACGCGCCGGCGCCGCCGAGCGACTCCTTCGCGACGAGTGCACCGAGCACGACGAAGACCGACGACATCATGTTCCCGAACGACGCCGCGACCACGATTACCCACACCCACGTGCGAGTCGCGAACTCGCGCCAGCCTTCGCGCAGGTCGCCGAGGAACGACTGCGCAGCGATCTTCACGTGGGGCGGCAGCTGCAGCTGCGCGAGGAAGTACGCGCTGACTGCGAAGGTCACGGAGTCGATCGCGAGCGCCCACCCGGCGCCGACGCCCGCGACGAGCGCGCCGGACACGGCGGAGCCGACGATCCCCGTCGATGCCATCGAGAGCCCGCGCAGTGCGTTCGCCTGCTGCAGCCGCTCGGGGCTGACCGTCAACGGCGTCAGCCCGGTCGACGCTGGATTGAAGAACGCGGTCGCCGTCCCTGACACGGCCTGGAGGACGACGATCTGCCAGATGTGCGCCGTGTGCGTCAGGACGAGAAGCGCAACCGCGCCCTGCGCACCGAACCGCACGACGTCTGCGACCAGCATCACGGCACGGCGCGGCAGCCGGTCCGCGAACACGCCGCCGATCAGCAGGAACGCGACGAGCGGGATCGTCTTCGCGGCGAAGACGTAGCCGAGGTCGGTCGCGGAGCCGGTCAAGTCGAGCACCGCGAACGCGAGCGCGACGCCGGTGACCGCGTCGCCGAACAGCGAGACGATCTGGCCGGTGAAGAGCAGGCGGAATTGCCGCTCGCGCAGCGCGTCGAACGACTGGCGCACCCCTATTGCTTCTTGCCGGGGTTCAGCAGGTTCTTCGGGTCGAAGGTCTGCTTGATCCGGTTGTGCAGGTCGAAGCCTGCGGGGCCGAGCTGGTGCTCGAGCTGGCCGCGCTTCAGCCAGCCGACGCCGTGCTCGCCGCTGATCGTGCCGCCGAGGCGCAGCGCCAGCTCGAAGAGCTCGTGGCATGCGTCGTCGGCACGCTGCTCCTCCTCCAGGTCGTCGGGGGAGAAGAGGAACGTCGAGTGGATGTTGCCGTCACCGGCGTGCCCGAACGAGAGCGCGGGCACGTTGTGGCGCTCACCGATCTCGAGCGTCTCGCGCGCGACATCGCGCAGCTTGTCGAGCGGCACTGCGATGTCTTCGCTGTATGCACCGCCGCGCTGCGCGAGGATCCCGAACGCCGCACCGCCGCGCCAGCGCCAGAGCTCGGTCACCTCGCTCGGCTCGAGCGGTGCGTGAACGGCGACGGCATCTTCGGCCAGCGCCTCCTTCAGCTCGGCCGCGACGCGGCGTGCCTCGGCGTAGGAGCCGTCGGCTTCGGTGATCACCATGAACGCCGCGTCGTCCGGCAGGCCGAAAGGATACGCGCCCCCTGAGAACTGGAGCGTGACGCCGTCGAGGTACTCGATCGCTGCTGGCACGACACCCGACCCGAGCACGCGCTCGATCGCGCTGATGCCCGCCTCGGCGTCGCGGTACAGCCCGATCACGGGCAGCTCGAGCTCGGGCGCGGGGACGAGCTTCAACCACGCTGCCGTGATCAGGCCGAGCGTCCCTTCGGAACCGACGAGCAGGTTCTTCAGGTCGTACCCCGCGACGTCCTTGCGGATCGGGCCGCCGACGCGGACGATCTCGCCGGGCGGGATCACGACCTCGAGCCCCGTCACCCAGGTGCCGGTGACCCCGTACTTGAACGCGTGCGGGCCGCCGGCGTTGCAGGCGATGTTGCCTCCGACCTGCGAAATCTCGGCCGCGCCGGGGTCGGGCGGGAAGCGGAGGCCGCTCTCGCGCGCGAGCCGCTGAATGTCCCCCGTCGTCACGCCCGCCTCGACGTGCATCCGCCAGAGCAGCGGATCGAACTGCCGAATCTTGTTCAGCCGCTCGAAGCCGATCACGATGCCACCGTGCACCGGAATCGCACCGCCAGCGAGACCGGTGCCGCCGCCGCGCGCCGTCAGCGGGACGTCGTTCTCGTAGCACCAGCGCATGACCGCCGAGACCTCCTCGACGGACGACGGCAGCACGACTGCGTCGGCGGTTCCCTGCACGCCGCGGCCCATCAGATCCGCGAGGTAGCGGCCCTGGGGTTCAACAAGCGATTCAGCGGAGACGACTGATGCGAGATCCATGAGGGCGAGCGTAACCTGTCAACCGCAGGCTCGAACAAGAGGAGTCCAACAAATGAAGTTCGTAGCACTTGCAGCAATTATGGCCGCCGTCGCCGTGCCCGCCGCCGGTGCGGCCACCGGCACACTCGTCGGCACCGACGGCCCCGGCTTCACCATCACCCTCAAGCAGGGCGGGAAGGTCGTCAAAACGCTGAAGGCCGGCACCTACAAGATCACGATCCAGGACAAGTCGAACATCCACAACTTCCACCTGATCGGACCCGGTGTGAACAAGAAGACCGCGGTCGGCGCAGTGAAGACCTACACGTGGACGGTGACGCTGAAGAAGGGGACCTACAAGTACATCTGCGATCCCCACGCGTCGATCATGAAGAACTCGTTCACGGTGACGTAGGCCGCAATCCACCCGCACGCGGCGTTCATGAACGGGTCGTTCGCGGTCAGCTAGGTAGAGGCGAGCGTGATCTCTTCGACCTCGTCGCGGGCGATCCGCCATGCGCGCAGGTCGTCGAGCCTGAGCCCGTAGATCAGGAACGGCCGGCCCGACCAGAGGCCGGCCAGTTCCCGGTCTGTTCGCGACGGCCGCGGTTCAGTCTCCGGGTGGGAGTGGAAGACCGCGAGCTCGTAGCCCTCGTCCTCGAGGAACCACACGCTCGGATCGATCTCCAGCTCGTAGCGGTACGGCGACTCGAGCTTGTTGCGACCGCGAACGTACCGCTCCGCGACGCCGTCCTTGAAGACAAGGACGCCGCAGCACTCGTTCGGCGCGTCCTCCGACGCGTGCGCCACGAGTTCCGCCCGGATTGGATTGGGAACCCGCATCACGATGAACCTAAGAACATCGTGACGCTGGTTCCCCGAACTACCACCAGAGAACCGCCTCGTCGATCTCCTCGCCGCTCCAGAACGGCGCGGAGAGGTATTTCCACCCGCCGTCGGCCAGCACGGCGACGACGGTCGAGCCCTCGGGCAGCTCCTCGGCGATCCGCCGCGCGACGTGCACGACGGCGCCGGCCGACACGCCTGCAAACAATCCCTCGCGGTCGAGCAGCACGCGCACCGCGGCCGCGGCCTCGGTGTTCGAGACGAGCAGCTTCCGGTCGAGCTGGTCGACGTGGAGGATCGGCGGGACGTAGCCGTCCTCGAGTGAACGCAGACCCATCACCGGATCGCCCGGCAGCGGTTCAGCCGCGACGATCTGGATGCCGGGGAACGCCTCGCGCAGGCGTGCGCCGGTCCCCATCAGCGTGCCGCCCGTGCCGAGGCCGGCGACGAGCGCGTCGACGCGGGGGAGGTCACGCGCAATCTCGGCGCCCGTACCGTCGTAGTGCGCGCGAGGGTTCGCCTCATTCCCGTACTGGAAGAGCATCACGTAGCGGTCGTCGCGCGCTGCGATCTCCTCGGCCAGGCGCACGGCGCCGTTCGAGCCGAGCTCGCCCGGCGACTCGATGACCGTCGCGCCGTAGAGCTCGAGCAGCAGGCGCCGCTCCGGCGTCGCGTTCGACGGCATTACGCATGTCAGCTTCAGGCCCTTCAGCTTCGCGACGAGCGCGAGCGAGATCCCGGTGTTGCCGCTCGTCGGCTCGAGAAGCTCCTGCCCCGGCTCGAGGTCGGCCGCCTCGACCATCGCGAGCGCGACCCGGTCCTTGATGGACCCGGTCGGGTTCTGTCCTTCGAGCTTCGCGTAGATCTTGCGCCCAGGGGGCGAGAGCTTTGACAGCTCGACCAGCGGGGTGTTCCCGATCAGGTCGAGGAGAGAATTGGCTACCACGTTTCCATCACGTTCCTGAGGCCACGCTGGGCGTGCGAGGCCGGAGGGGACAGTGTGAATAACACGGCCCCGGAAGGCCTCGTGCGGTCAGCGTGGCCAAGCGGCCGCGGAGGGCGGCTCCGCCGCCCGGGAGCGGCCGCCGGTCAGGGGCGTGAGGGAGCCGCCGGCCATCGCCGGTAGCAAGATCACGGTCGAGCTGTCGCGGACCGGCGTGTCGAGGCCGTCGCGGGTGCGGACATCCTCACCGTCGACGTAGACGTTCACGAACGACTGGATCTCGCCTTCCCCGTAGACGCGCGAGCCGAGCGCCGGCATTCGCGTCGCGAGATCCTCGAGGACCTCGCGCACGTTCGAGCCGGTCACCTCGACCTCGCGGGCGCCGCCCGCTTCGGCCCTCAGCACCGGCGGAACGCGAAGCACGCTCAACTGTTCCCCCTACCCGCGCCGCAGAACTCCACGTAGTCGATGTACTCGGTGATCGTCGGATGGTCGCCGCAGACCGGGCAGTCGGCGCGGCGCTCGATCTTTACCTCGTTGAACTCGGTGGCGAGCGCGTCGAAGAGCAGCAGCCGGCCGACAAGCGGGTCGCCGATCTCCGCGGCGAGCTTGATCGCCTCGTTCGTCTGCAGCGAGCCGACGATCCCAGGCAGCACGCCGAGCACACCACCCTCGGAGCACGACGGTGCCAGCTCGGGCGGCGGGGGCTCCGGAAAGAGGCAGCGGTAGCAGGGACCGTCGTGGGGCTTGAAGACGGTGACCTGGCCCTCGAAGCGGTAGATCGAGCCGTGCACCACGGGGATCCCGCGCCAGACCGACGCGTCGTTCACGAGGTAGCGCGTCGGGAAGTTGTCGGCGCCGTCGACGATGATGTCCCAGCCGTCGTCGAGGATCCGATCGATGTTCTCCGAGGTGAGCCGTTCGCGGTAGGTGACGACGGTGACGTCCGGGTTGAGACGCTCGATCGCGCCCTTCGCGGAGTCGACCTTTGGCATTCCGAGCGTGTCGAGCGAGTGCGCGATCTGGCGCTGCAGGTTCGTCTCGTCGACGATGTCGGCGTCGACGATCCCGAGCGTGCCGATGCCGGCCGCCGCGAGATAGAGCGAGGCGGGGGAGCCGAGGCCGCCGGCGCCGATCAGCAGGACACGCGCGTCGAGCAGCTTGAGCTGGCCTTCCTCGCCGATCTCGGGGATCACGATGTGGCGCGAGTAGCGCGTGCGCT
>JAOPYY010000134.1 GCA_025964395.1 Actinomycetes bacterium
GATGTCTTCTTCGTCGGTGACGAATTCCAGTCGATCTACGGCTTCCGCCACGCCGACGTCGCCGTGTTCCGCGAACGGCGTGAGCGCGCGGCGCAGAACCTGCCGCTGACGTTCAACTACCGCTCGCGCCCCGAGGTGCTTGCCGCCGTCAACCATCTGTTCAGTGAGGAGTTCGGCGGGGACTACCAGCAGCTCGCCGCGTCGGGCGACTTCACGGATCCGGTCTTCGGTCATCCCGTCGAGTTGCTCGTCAGCGACAAGCGCAGTTACCGCGATGCGGGAGCGAACTGGCGCGAAGGCGAAGCGCAGGCGATCGCGCGCCGCGTCCGTGAGCTCGTCGACACGGGCGCAGCGGCCCCCGGTGAGATCGTGCTGCTGTTCGCGGCAGGCACCGACGCCGAGCGCTACGAGGCTGCACTGCGCGGCACCGGGTTGCCGACCTACCGCGCGACGGGTCGCGGGTACTTCGGCCAACAGCAGGTTGTCGACCTCCTGCGCTACCTGCGGCTCCTGCACAACCGCTACGACGACGAGGCGCTCGTGTCGGTGCTCGCCTCGCCGTTCGTCGGCCTCTCGAACGACGCGCTCGTCTTGATCCGCAGGCACGCCGGGAAGCGTCCGCTGTACAGCGGCATCGAGCGCTCGCTGCCCGACGCCCTCTCCGACACGGACGAGAGGCTCGTGCGCGCGTTCAAGCAGCGCTACGAGCGGCTCGCGGCGGCGTCTGTGCGCCAGTCGCTCGAGCGGCTCTGCGAAGAGGTCGTCTCAGCACACGACTACGACCTCGCAGTGCTTGCGCAGTGGGACGGCAAGCGCCGTTACGCGAACCTACGCAAGCTGATGCGGCTCGCGCGCTCGTACGAGGAGCTGCGCGGCCCCGACATCGACGGCTTCGTCAAGTTCATCCGCGACCAGGAGGCCGTTGGCGCGTCGCAGCTCGAGGCGGTCTCGGAGGAAGAAGGTGCCGACGCGGTCCGGTTGCTGACAATCCATGCAGCGAAGGGACTCGAGTTCAAGGTTGTGATCGTCGCCGACGCCGGCCGCGACACGATCGGCGCGCCGTCGGCGGACGAGATCCTCGTGCGCCCCGACGGCAGCTTCGGCTTCCGCGTGATCGATCCGAAGTCGGGCAAGAAGCGCGGCGTCTTCAGCTACGAGGAGGTGCGCGTCGCGGAGAAGCAGGAGGACAAGGCTGAGCGCCTGCGCCTCTACTACGTCGCGATGACGCGCGCGGTCGACCGCCTGATCGTCTCGGGTGCGATCGACCCTGAGCGCTCGCAAGATCGCGAGACACCGATCGGCTGGGTGCTCGGTCGCCTCGGCGCCGAGGAGGAGATCGAGAACGTCTCGGGCGATCCGGTCGAGCTGGAGCGCGGCGACGCGCGCTTCGTGCTCACAGTCGATCGCTGGGCGCCGCCCGTCGTCGCACCCGAGCCGGAGCTCCTCGTCACCGAGGCCGGGCAGCTCGAGCTGTTCGCCGAGCTGCCGACCGAGCCCGCGCCTCGCGGCTACCGCCTGCCAGAGCTTGTGCCGCTGCCTGCACCGCCGCTGCACAAGGTGCGCCGGCTTTCCTACTCGGCGCTCGCGCTATTCGAGCGCTGCTCGTACCGCTACTACGTCGAGCGCGTCGCCGGCTTGCGCGAAGAGCGCGGCACGGTGCCCGGCGCGCACGGCCTGAAGGCGACCGAGGTTGGCGACGCGGTGCATCGCCTGCTCGAGATCGTGGATCTCTCCGCACCGACGCCACCGGACGTCGAAATCGTGCGCAGCTGGTACCCGGCGGTCACCGACGAGGAAGTCGCACGCATCTCCGCGTTCGTCGCGTCGTACTGCGAGTCGGAGCTCGCGGCCCGCATCGCGACGCTTGCCGGCGCGGAGCCCGAGCGGCCGTTTGCGTTCGAGCACGACGGCGTGCTGCTGCGCGGACGGCTCGACGTGCTCTGGCGCGAGGGCACGCGCGCGCTGGTGCTCGACTACAAGACGAACACGCTGGCCGAGGGGACACCCGAGGAGATCGTCGAGGCGGACTACCGGCTGCAGCGGCTCGTGTATGCGCTCGCGTGCTTCCGCGCGGGCGCCGACGAGGTCGACGTCGTCTACCACTTCCTCGAGCGTCCCGACGCGGTCGTGACGACGTCCTTCGAGCGCCTCGAAGTGCCCGCGCTCGAGTCGGAGCTCTCCGCCGCGATTGCGCAGATCAACGCGGGCGAGTTCGTCCCGACACCGAGCGAGTTCAACTGCTCCGGCTGCCCGGCGCTCGATCTCGTGTGCGCAGGACCGCGGCTCGGCGGCGGGGCGTGGCCGCCGCCGAGCACGCCCGTCGCGGTCGCCTAACCGGGGTACACCGGCCAGCTCGTCGACTTGGTTGCACCCCCGTAGCTGTACGAGATCTTCAGAACGAGTCGCGCTTTCCTGTACGTCTTCGGGATCTTCCAGGCGCACCCGCCCGCGAGCGCCGGCAGCTTCTTGCCCTTGAACGTGAGCGTGCACGTCTGGCTGTCCGCCGTCACGGTCGTGCCGTCGATCAGGAGCAGCCGGAGCGGCGGGACGCGCAGCACCTTGCCCGCCTTCGCGAACAGCAGCCCGCTCGGGATCAGCAGCGCCTTCACCCTCGGCGTGGGCGGTGGGGGTGGGGGAGGCGTCGTGGTCGTTGTCGTGGTCGTCGACGGCGCGATCGCGACCGGATACGTCGCCACGCCGTTGTCCGGCACACCGTCACTGTCGTTCCCGCGGAGGCTCACCGCTACGAAGTCGAACGTGGTCACGCCCCCGATGTCAGCGAGCGTGATCGTGAAGGTGAAGTCCGTCGAGGTCAGCCCTGGGCTGGTCGGCTGATGGGCGAAGTCCGCCCACTGCGTGCCATCCCACTTCGCAAGCCCCGCGCCCGTGCTGTTGGCGACGTACATGTACTCGAGACCGCTCCTCCCGGTCTGGGCATTGCGATCGGCGTCGATTCCCACCCCCAGAACGCCGTCGCTGCCGATGGCGCCTGAGTAGGTGATGTCGAACCCGACGGTCCCGTTCCCGGCGTGAGCGTGACCTTGCTGATGTCCGGCGCCGAGGCGGAATCGCCCGTGGGGTCGGTGTAGGTGCTGGGCGTCGCCGTGTCTGCCTGGGCCGGCCCGGGACGCGACGCGCTGCCGACCGTGATGGCGGCGACGAGCACCAGCAGCATTGCGATCCTTGGCATCGCAGTCTCCCTTCGATTTGACGTGGCCAGGCTGTCCGAAGCCGCTCATCGCCCGGTAACGGGGCGGGAGGGGGTACGGTCGCACCGTGGCCCGCAGCTACCTCGCCGAGGCAGGGCGCAAAAAGGTCGCGCCCAAGAAGGAGCGCATCAGGCCGATCATCGACCGGCTCGCGGTCGAGCACGCCGACGCCAAGATCGCGCTCACGTTTGCCAACCCGCTGGAGCTGTTGGTCTCGGTGATGCTCTCGGCGCAGACGACGGACGTGAACGTGAACCGCGTCACCGAGAAGCTGTTCACGAAGTACAAGCGTCCCGAGGACTATCTCGCTGTCCCTGTTGCGGAGCTCGAGCGCGACATCTTCGCCACCGGCTTCTACCGACAGAAGACCAAGTCCCTCCGCGGCACGATGCAGCGCATCATCGAGGTGCATGGCGGCGAGGTGCCCGAGAGCTTCGACGAGCTGCTGAAGCTGCCCGGCGTCGCACGTAAGACCGCAAACGTCGTGTCGGCCGAACGCGGCAACCCGCAGGGGATCGTCGTCGACACGCACGTGCGTCGCCTCTCCCAGCGGCTTGGGCTGACCAAGCAGTCCGATCCGGTAAAGATCGAGCGCGATCTGATGAGGCTCGTGCCGCGCGAGGATTGGGCCCGGTTCCCGCACCTGATGATCTGGCACGGCCGCCGCATCTGCGACGCGCGCAAGCCGCTCTGCGAAGAGTGCCCGCTCGCGCTCGACTTATGTCCATCAAGTCGCGTCTCCTGAGTTTTCTCGAAGCTGACACAGACAGGTGACACGTGTTCGCGTAGCGTCGGAGCATGCGCAGTGTCGACCTCGCGCTCTACGCAGACATGCTCGCCGGCGAGGCGGCGTCACTTGCCGCGCGGGTCGAGCGCGAGCACGGCAAGCAGCGGCAGGCGTCGATCGAGCGCGAGGCGCGTGCCGCGCTGCCGCCGTTTGCCGTCGAGCGGCTCGAGGAGCTTGGCCTGCTCTCGACGCGTGGAGATCCGGCGACGGTTGCCGAGTTGGAGGAGTCGCTCGACGCCGTCGAGGTGCTGCAGGCGTGGGTAGAGGGGGCGCTTACCCGCGCAGCGGCGTGAGTGCGATGAGCAGCCCGCCGTCGTCGTCGTAGGCGGGGAAGACGTCCGCGATCACACCCTTGGCGTGGCCCGCTCGGGTCTTGATCGACAGGTGTTCGTTGAGGCGCCGTACGCCCCACTCGCGGGCCAGCTCGACCGGCTTCGTGTCGGAGAACTGCAGTGCCTCGATCAGGTCGCGTCCCATTAGATCGGACTCGGGGAACCCGGTCAGCTCGAAGACGCCGCGCCCGATTGCGAGCACTCGGCGGTCCTTGTCGGTCACGACGAGGCCGGTGTCGGGGGCGGGGTAGTAGTCATCGAGCAGCTCGAACAGGAACCCGAAGCCGCAGTGACGGCACGCGGGCGCCTGGGTCGAGAAGCCCTCGCGCGCATCGATGTCGAGCGAGCGCTCCTTGCACTGGGGACAGATGTAGTACGGCACGCGGGCCAGGGTAGCCACGACAAGGTTGCTGCAAGGTCGGTCGTCCTAGCGTGCGGGGCGTGGATCTCAACCGGCGCGTGATGGTGACGGTCGGGCTCGTCGCGGCCGCAGTGCGGCTGCCAGGCGTCTACACGCAAGCGTTCTGGCAGGACGAGGTGGCCTCTGCGCGGATCCTCGAGGAGCCGACGCTCCGCGGCATGCTGACGCACGTGGCCCGCACCGAGTCGACGCCGCCACTCTGGTACGTCCTCGGCTGGCTGCTGCGCCGGGCAGGAACGCCGATGCAGGACGTGCGCCTGCTCTCGGTGGCCGCCGGCGCGCTGCTCGCTGTACTCGTCGTCGACCTGGCCCTACGGTTCGTGCCGCTCCCGTTCGCTGCGCTGGCCGGCCTCTTCGTCGCGCTCGGCGGGGAGCTCGTCGGTCACGGACAGGAGCTGCGCTCGTACGAGCTGCTCGCACTGCTCTCGGTCGTACTCGCGCGGTGCCTGCTCGCGGAGGTCGAAGCACCCTCTCGGCGGCGCGAGCTTGCACTGGGGGCAACGGTCGCGGCGGGCGGTCTAACGCACTACTTCTTCGCGTTCTCCGTGCTCGCGGTACTCGCGTGGCTCTGGCTCGACCGCGGCGTGCGCGCGGTGCGCCGGAGCGCGACCGCGGCGATCCTGGTCGGCGCCTCCGTCGCCGCGGCGTGGGGGCCGGTGATGCTGACGCAGTTCCACCAAGGTCGGTTCTGGTGGATTGGGTCGTTCCGGTTGCGGGCCGTGATCGCGGTCCCCGCGCGGCTCTTCACGTCCGCGTACTCGGACACCACGGTCGGGATCGCGGTGTCCGTTGCCGGCCTGGCGCTCGTCGCGGCGGGTTGCGTGCGTCTGAGCCGTGCATCGGCGGCCGGACGGCTCGTCGCCGCGCTCGCGCTCGCGCCGATCGCCGAGGCAGCCGTTGTCTGGGCGGGCGGGATGCGCATCTTCGCGCTCCGGAACCTGATCGGAGTCGCGCCGTTCGTTGCGGTCGCGGCGGTCGCCGCGCTCGCAGCCGTTCCGCGCCGGGTGGCCGTCCCGACGTGGGTCGCCGCTGCCGCGCTGCTCGTCGTGCCCTTCACACCGTTCGCCGGCAACGGCGGCGGTACGCCACCCTACGACGCGATGGCCCGCGCGCTCGTCGCCGAAGGTTGGACGCCGTCGCAGCCCGTTGCCGTGTTCGGCAACTTCTATCCGTATCGCGCGCCGCTCGAGTGGTACTTGCCGCACCAGCCGGTGCTCGACGCTTCGCATCTCACGTCGCGTGTGTGCAAGTCGCTATACGTCGTGCGAGGCGACGACGTCCAACGCTTGCACCTGAACCTCCCGATCCGGGCCGAGCCGGAGCTCCGGGGCGCGACGATCCTCGTCAATCCCGCTGCCGCGCCAAGTTGCCTCCGGCCGATCCGCACCGGGCGTCTCGCTGCGCTGAGTTAGCCTCCACCGCATGAGTGTCGCGCAGGATCGCCGGACCGACCCGAACCAGTGCACGGTGGTGCACGAGCGGGGGAGCGAGGAGATGGAGTTCAACCGCGAGAACGTCGAGAAGCTGCTTGCGAGCGGCTCGTTCTTCTGGATTGACGTCGACCAACCTGTCGAGGAGGACTTCGCCGTCCTGCGCGACGTCTTCAAGTTCCATCCGCTCGCGGTCGAGGATGCCGAGCACTTCGACCAGCGCCCCAAGATCGAGGAGTACGACGATTTCGTCTTCCTGGTCGTCTACGGGGCCAACCCGGACGAGGACCGCCTCGTCGAAGTGCACTGCTTCTATTCCGAGAAGTTCCTCGTCACCGTGCATCGCGACGAAGCTCCCGCGTTCACCGAGGTGCGGACGCGATACGTCAAACGGACAAGACCGGTCGACAATCCGGGACGGCTCCTGTACGAGATCGTCGACGCGCTCGTCGACAGCTTCTTCCCGGTTCTCTCCGACTTCGACGACCGGATCGACGAGTTGGAGAACCAGACGTTCCTGAACGCGAACGACGCGCAACTGCAGGAGATCTTCCGAATGAAACGGCTGCTGGTCGGGATGCGCAAGGCGGTCACGCCGCAGCGCGACATGTTCGCCGGTCTGGCGAGCGGTATCGCGCAGCTCCCGGGGATGAGCCCGGAGGCCGAACGTTACTTCCGGGACGTCTACGACCACCTCATCCGCATCAGCGACCTGATCGACACGTATCGCGACCTGCTGACGAGCTCAATGGACGTCTATCTCTCGACCGTCTCCAACCGCCTCAACTCCGTGATGAAGCAGCTGACGGTGATGGCAACCGTCTTCCTGCCGCTCACGTTCATCACCGGCTTCTTCGGTCAGAACTTCGGGTGGATGGTCGGCCACATCGGCAGCCCTTGGGCGTTCTTCGGGCTCGGCATCGGGACCGATGTTGTCACCGTCGCTGCGCTCTTCACGCTCTTCAAGAAACGCGGCTGGTTCTAGACCTCGGCAGCTTCCGGGCGCGGCGCGGTCATCGCCGTTCCCGGATGACCTTCGACCGCGGCGAGGTAACGCTCCGCGTCGAGAGCCGACATGCAGCCCGAACCGGCAGCAGTGATCGCCTGCCGGTAGGTGTGGTCCTGAACGTCGCCGGCAGCGAAGATTCCCGGCACGTTCGTCTCCGTCGTGCCCGGCTTCGTGATCAGGTAGCCCGCGGCGTCGTGATCGAGCTGGTCGACGACCAGTGACGTGTTCGGGTCGTGCCCGATCGCGACGAAGACACCGTCGGCCGGCACTTCCCACGTCTCGTCGGTCACGGTGTTGCGGAGGCGCAGCGCCTCGACCTTCACGTCCCCGACGATCTCTTCGACGACCGCGTTCAAGACGAAGTCCAGCTTCTCGTTCTGCTCGGCGCGGTCGACCATGATCTTCGACGCGCGGAACTCGTCGCGGCGGTGCACGAGGTGCACGCGCGATGCGAACTTCGTCAGGAAGAGCGCCTCCTCGAACGCGGAGTCGCCGCCGCCGACGACGTAGACCTCCTTCTCGCGGAAGAACGCTCCGTCGCAGGTCGCGCACGTGGAGACGCCGCGGCCGCGGTGCTGCTGCTCCGACTCGATCCCGAGCCAGCGCGCGCTCGCCCCGGTCGCGACGATCACGGCGCGGGCCGAGTACTCGTCGTCGCCGACCCAGACGCGGAAGGGCCGCTCCGAGAAATCGACCTTCGTCACATCGTCGGTGATGAACTGCGAGCCGAACCGCTCCGCCTGGCGGCGGAAGTCGGACATCATCTCGGGCCCCATCACGCCGTCGGCGTAGCCCGGGTAGTTCTCGACGTCGCTCGTGATCATCAGCTGGCCGCCCCACTGGAAGCCCTCGATCACGAGTGGCTCCAGGTCGGCGCGCGCCGCGTAGAGCGCAGCCGTGTACCCGGCCGGGCCACCGCCGATGATGATCAGCTCACGAACGTCGTTCTGGTCGCTCAAAGTGCTCCTTTCGGAATGTTCTGTCTGTAGTAGTAAACGTCAGGGGGCGGCTGGACGTTCCCGAGGACTATTTCTCAGCGGAGGCGGTTAGGGAATCCCTGATGGCGACGGTCGTCACCGAGGGGCTGCTCCGCGATCTTGCGGCATTCCGTGCGAGCAACGGCTGCGCGATCAGCATGTACGTCGATTTCGACCCCTCCGCCGCGCCCACGGTCCCGGCCGAGAAGGCGAAATTCCACGCCCGGGTCGACGAGACGAAGAAGCTGGCCGAGGTTCGGGCCCGCGACCGGGGCCGCGACTGCAAGTACGCGCTCGCGGCGGACTTCGAGCGCATCAAGGAGTGGTCGGACGGGTTCGACCGCGACGGCGCCCGCGCTCTGGCGCTCTTCGCCTCCTCCGCCGACGGCCTCTTCCGGATCGTGCCGCTGCTGGAGCCCGTCGCCGACGGCTCGGAGGTCGGGCCCGAGCTCTGGATCTCCCCGCTTGCCGGCCAGTTCGGCCGCGGCGAAGGCGCGCTCGTGGCGGTTGTCTCGCGCGAACGGGGCGTGCTCTACCGGCTGCGCGACGGGCGCCTTCATGAGATCGCGGACGAGAGCGAGGAGGTTCCCGGCCAGCACGACCAGGGTGGCTGGTCGCAGGCGCGCTACCAGCGCCACATCGAGAACATCGTGCTCCGGCATCTCAAGACGGTCGGCGAGGAGATCGACAAGACGGTGCACAACCGCCGTCCGCACCTGGTCATGGTCGCGCCGGAAGAGATGCGCGGCGAGCTCGAGTCGAAGCTCTCGCACGAGGCTCGGGCGTCGATCGTCGGCTGGGTGAGCGCCGATGCGCACGCGAGCGAGACAGAGCTACTCGCGCTCGTGCGCCCACTATTCGACGAGGCACGCGCTCGTGAGGACGAGGCGACCCTCGAGCGCTGGCAGGCGGAGCGCGGCCGTGGCGGAAAGGTTGCCGCAGGGTGGAAGCAGACATTGGACGCCGCCTCGGACGCGCGCGTCGAGGTGCTGCTCGTGAGCGAAGGCGCACGGCACCAGGCCTGGTCGTGCCCGGAGTGCGGTCGCGCGTACGCCGACGGCGGCAAGTGCCCGCTTGACGATACGAAGCTGGAGGAGCGCGAGGACGCCGTCGATCTCGCCGTCCACCACACGGTGCTGCACGGCGGGTCGTTCGTCCGCTTCGGTGCCGGCGCGCTCGCAGACGCCGACGGCATCGGCGCGCTGCTTCGCTTCTAACTACGCGGCGTCGGCGTCGGCTGCAGGATGCGGCAGCGCGGTGAGCTCCCGCGGTGTGCGCTCGATCTGGCTCACGTCCGGCAGCTCATCGTTCGTGACCCCGTGCTCCGGGAACTTGCGCGCGGTGACGAGCAGGCGATGCTCGAACGACTTGACCGCCTGGTTGTACGCGCCGACCGCTGTGTCGAGCCCGCGTCCGGCCTTCGCGAAGTGTCCCGCGAATACGCCGAGGCGCTCGTAGAGATCGCGTCCGAGCGCGGAGATCGCCTGAGCGCTCTCGGCCACCTTCTCCTGTTGCCAACCGTAGGAGATGCTGCGCAGCAGGCCGATCAGCGTCGCCGGTGAGGCGACGATCACGCCCGACTCGGCGCCTGCTTCGAGAAGCGAGCCATCCTGGTCGAGTGCGGCGCGATAGAGACCTTCGTCGACGAACATCACCACGAACTCGGGTGACGATTCAAACTGTCGCCAGTAGCGCTTCTGCCCGAGCTTCGCGACGTGGTCGCGCAACTGCGCCGCGTGCCGTGTGAGGTGCACGCGCTTCAGCTCGACGTCTTCGGTGTTCACCGCATCGAAGTAGGCGTCGAGCGGCACTTTCGAGTCGACGACGATCGTCTTGCCGCCGGGAAGCTTCACGACCAGGTCGGGGCGCAAGAGGCCGCCTTCGTCGTCCCGGGTGCTCTCCTGGGTGCGGAAGTCGCAGTACTCGAGCATGCCTGCGAGCTCGACGACGCGCTTCAGCTGCATCTCTCCCCAGCGGCCGCGCACGTGCGGCGTGCGGAGCGCGGTCACGAGACTGCCCGTCTCGGTGCGCAGCTTCTCCTGGCCCTGCGCGACCTCGCGCAGACGCTCCCCGATCGCCGAGACTTCGCGGGCGCGCTTGTCTTCGAGCTGGCGCGCCTGGAGCTCGAACTTCGTGAGTGTTTCCTTGATCGGCGCGAGCTTCGCCTCGGTCAGCTCGAGCAACGAGGTCTGGCTCTTCGTAAGCACGTCGCCCGTGGCCGCTTTGAGGCGGTCTTCCCAACCCGCTTGCGCCTCTTTGACGAGGACGAGCTTCTCGTCTGCAGCGCGGCGTTCGTTCGCAATCTGGGAGCGAGCCCAGGCAAAGACCACGCCGCCGCCGACGAGCAGACCGAGGAGGAGAAAGATCGCTGCCATGGACCGCTGAACGCTAGAGAGCCGGTCGGACGGCGCCGCTTTTTGGCTAATGCAGGATGTTCACGGCCCGCGCGACGACCATGATCGCGAGGAGCAGACTCGCGGCCGACTGCACCATCATCAGCACCTTCGCCCACTTCGTCAGCGGCATCGCGTCCGTCGGGCTGAACGCCGTGGCGTTCGTGAACGCCACGTAGAGGTAGTCGATGAACGTCGGCTGCCAGCGCAGCTCCGGCTCGTCCAGCAGCTGCTGCGGAAAGAGAAAGTCCGGCGCGTAGGCGGGCCGCAGCCGGCGCGCGAGCGGGCCACCGCCGTCGAGTTGCCAGAACCAGAGCGCGAAGACGAGCACGTTCGTGATCCACAGGTGGATGCCCGCCTTCAGCAGGAGGTTCGCCTGCGTGTGTGCGCCGTTCACGAGCAGGTGCACGAGGAGGATGATCGAGATGCCGTTCGCAGCGGTGATCAGCGCGATCACGGCGGTCGACGCCAAGCGCCGGCTTACCTTGACCCTGGCGACCTGTGCCTCGGCCGCGCGCAGAAACCGTTGGCTTCGCGGCACCGTCAGGGCGAGCGGGACGATCAGCACGATCGTCAGCGCGGGAACAATCCAGCGCAGCGCGCCGAACGCGCCCGCGCCCGAGCCGACGATGAACCGGCCCGGGAGGGTGGCGTAGAGGCCGGCGGCCATGAGCACGGCGAGGGTCGGCCAGAGCGGCGACTCGCCGAGGTCCTGCGCGGATCCGACCGGCAGGTGCACACGCTGTTCCTGTCGCCGCACGCGGCCCAGCCAGGTCATCTCGTGAGAAACCTACGCCGCGAGCTCTGATCGGCGTCTGATCAGGACCAAAAAAATCAGCTCCCGCGAGTCCGAAGACCTACAGGAGCTGAGTGCCGGATCCAGCGACTCCGAAGAGCTACCGGATCCGACGGCCGCAAACTAACGCCGCCCCTGGAGACCGTCAAGACCGGTTCGCGCGGAAACCCGCAAAGAGCGATGTTTTCTGCCGAACGCGACGCAGGGGAACGTCCGTTCGCTCCCGTAGTCTGACCGACGATGGACGACGTCTTTGCCCCCGGCGGAGCGCTCGAGCACGTACTGCCCGAGTACGAGCCACGCCGCGAGCAGGCCGCACTCGCGGCCGCGGTGGAGCATGCGCTGACCACAGGCGAGCACCTCGTCGCCGAGGCGGGGACGGGCGTCGGGAAGAGCCTCGCCTACCTCGTGCCCGCACTCGAGTCGGGCCTGCGCGTCGTCGTCGCCACGGCCACGAAGGCATTGCAGGAGCAGTTGCTCTCGAAGGACGTGCCGATCGCAGCGGCCGCGGTCGGGCGCGAGGTGAACGTGCAAGTGCTCAAGGGGCGCGCGAACTACCTCTGCCGCCGGCAGCTGCAGGGCTTCCAGCCGTTCCTGATGCCGGAGGGCCGGGACGCCCGCGCCTGGGAGGCGATGGCGGGCTGGCTCGACACGACCGAGACCGGTGACCGCGCGGAGCTCGAGCTGGAGCCGTCCGACGCGCTCTGGACCGAGATCGCGGTCGGGCCCGACCGCTGTTCCGGCCGCCGCTGCCCGTTCGTCTCCGCGTGCTTCTCCGAGGCGGCGCGCGAGCGCGCCGCGGGCGCCGACCTCGTGATCGTCAACCACGCGCTCTACTTCGCGCACGTCGCCTCTGGCGGCGGCGTGCTGCCGGAGCACGACGCGGTGATCTTCGACGAGGGGCATCGCCTCGAGGAGTCGGCGGCGTCCTGGCTCGGCGGCCGCGTCTCGCGCGCCGGGCTGCGGCGGCTGACAGCCGACATCGAGCGCGCGTGCCGCGAGTCTCAGCGGCCGTACCCCGCCCGCCAGGCGGATCGCGTCGAGCGAAGCGGCGAGCGGCTGCTGCGCGCGGTGGCTCCCGCCTCGGGGCGCAAGCGCTTGCGGGAAGTGCCGGCCGAGCCGGCGCTCGTCCTGATCGATGCGCTCGGCGATCTTTCGGTCGCTCTGCAAGGACAAGGCGAGGACCTCGATGCGCTGTCGCGCCGCGCGCTCGGTGCAGCGGGCGAGGTGTCGACATGCATCGAAACGGAGGGAACGGAGCGCGTCGTGTGGGCAGAGCCCGACGCCGTCGCCTGGGCGCCGGTCGACGTCTCCGGCGAGCTGAGCGAGCGGCTCTGGGACGACGGCCCGACTGCGATCCTCGTCTCGGCGACGCTGACGACGGGTGAGGACGCGCGCTTCGTCCGCCGCCGGCTCGGGCTCGAGCACGCGCGGGAAGCGGTGGTCGGCTCGCCCTACGACTTCGCGGAGCAGGCACTTCTCTACGTCCCCCGCACGATGCCCGACCCTCGCAGCGAGGGGTTCACCGAGCGCGCCGCCGAGGAGATCGTCTCGCTGCTCGCGCTGTCGGAGGGCCGTGCTCTCGTCCTCACCTCGAGCTACCGCGCGCTCGACGTCTATCGCGAGCGCGTGCGCGGCCGCGTTCCGTACGACGTGCTCGTCCAGGGGGAGGCGCCACGCGAGCGGTTGCTGGAGCGCTTCCGCGACGAGGTCGACTCGGTGCTGATCGCGACGTCGACGTTCTGGCAAGGCGTCGACGTTCCGGGCGAGTCGCTCTCGCTGCTCGTGATCGACAAGCTCCCGTTCTCGGCGCCCGGCGACCCGCTGCACGAAGCGCGGTGCGAGGCGGTCGAGGCCGCGGGCGGCGACTGGTTCCGCGACTACGCGCTCCCGACCGCGATGCTCCAGTTGCGCCAGGGGTTCGGCCGGCTGATCCGCGGCCATTCCGACCGGGGCGTCGTCGCCATCCTCGACCCGCGCCTGCGCACGAAGCCGTACGGGCGGGCGTTCCTGACGGCGCTGCCGCGCTGCCCGGTCGCCGAGGATCAGAGCGCCGTTGCCGCTTTTTTCGGCAGCGGTATGCCCGTTTCCGCTTGAATGCCGGGCGCATGCCGCCGAACAAGAAGCCGAAGACTCCGCCGCCGCCCCGCCGCGTCCAGGCGCCGCAGGCGCGCGCGAATACGCGCTCGCCGGGCGAGCTGGAAGCTCGGCACCGCGTGATCCTCTACGCGATCGCCGGGTCGGGCGTCGTTGCGCTGGTCGTCGTGGTCGCGCTCGTCGTGCTCGGAGGCGGGAGCGGGAACGCCAAGGCCGCGGCGAACGCGCTGACGGCCGCCGGCTGCCAGTACAAGCACTACCCCGAGCAGCCGCGCTCGCCGCACTACCAAACGCTGAATCCGAGCCCGCCGCCGAGCTGGAACTCGTTCCCGCCGACGAGCGGCCGCCACTACGGCCAGTGGGTGCTCTGGGGCGACTACACCCAGCCGCAGCCACTCATCAAGTCGACGCACAACCTCGAGCACGGCGGCGTGATCATCCAGTACGGCAACAAGGTGTCGAAGAGCGACATCCAGAAGATCAACGACTTCTGGCAGAGCGACCCCAACGCGATGCTCGTCGCGCCGCTCCCGAAGCTCGGCAACAAGATCGCGCTGACCGCGTGGACACAGTGGGCCGAGTGCACACACTTCAACCAGACCGCGTTCTCGAAGTTCAAGTCGGCGTTCCGCTACCACGCGCCCGAGTCGTCGGTGTTCCCGAAGAGCGCCCTCGAGCCCGGCAAATGAGACGCGAGCGTTTCAAGGGCTTAGCCTGATCCACCCCTGCCGGGGTGGCGGAACTGGCAGACGCGACCGGCTTAAAACCGGTTGTCCTTCGGGACGTGGGGGTTCGATCCCCTCCCCCGGCACCTGCATAACGTCTGACGGGTAGGCGGTTCATGCGGAACGCGCTCGACGCGATGACGCTGTAAGCGCGCGCAGCCGATCGGCGCGCTCGCTCGTCAAGTCGTCGGGCGCGTACCGCCACTGCCAGTTCCCGTGCTCGGTGCCGGGGAGGTTCATGCGCGCCTTGTTGCCGAGCCCGAGCACGTCCTGCAGCGGTGTGATCGCGAGCGCGGCGCGCGAGCTCCACGCGGCTTCGATCAGCGACCACGCCGGATCGGCAGGATCGAGCTCCGTCCACGCACGGTCGGCGTCGGACAGCGACTCCCACCAACCGCGCGTCGTGTCGTTGTCGTGCGTGCCGGTGTAGGCGACCGAGTGCTGGTGGTGGTTTGCCGGCAGGTGCGGGTTGCTCGGGTCGCGGCCGAGCCCGAACTGCAGGACGACCATTCCCGGGTAGCCGAGCTCGTGCCGCAGTCGCACGACGGGCTCGGTGATCACGCCGAGATCCTCGGCGACGACGGGAAGCGGCCCGAGCTCGCGCTCGATCGCGTGGAAGAGGTCGGCTCCAGGCCCGCGGCGCCACTTGCCCTCGACCGCGGTCGTGTTTCCCGCCGGCACGGCCCAGTACGCGACGAAGCCGCGGAAGTGATCGACGCGCGTCAGGTCGACGAGGTCGAACGCGCGCCGGAAGCGTTCGATCCACCAGCGGTACCCGTCCGCCCGCATCGCGGTCCAGTCGTAGAGCGGGTTGCCCCAGAGCTGGCCCGTCTTTGCGAACGAGTCGGGCGGCACGCCGGCAACCGCGCCTTCCTGGAACAGCTTCGGGTGCGCGAGGTGATCGGCGCTGCCGTCGGCGACGTAGATCGGCATGTCGCCGAAGATGCGCACACCGCGCTCAGCCGCGTAGGCGCGCAACCCGTGCCACTCGCGCTCGAACCGCACTTGATCCTCGAGCGATCCGCCGTGCGCGACCCAGTCGTCGATCCAGTAGGCGTGGCGCTCGCGGAAAGCCGCCGTCTCGCGGGGCGCAGTAGGCGCATCGGGAGCGGCCAGCAACGCCGGATTGCCGGCGAACGCCGAGGGCGACATGTAGGGCGAACCGGTGATCCCTTCGGGCGGCCCGAGTGGCAGAACCTGCCACCATGCCTGTCCGGCGTCCGCCAGCCAGTCCACGAAGCGGTATGCGTGGTCGTCGAGTACCCCGTTCGGCAACGAGGTCGGATGGAGCAGGATTCCGGAGGCGCGTTCGAGGTCCATGCGTTTAGGACGTGCCGACGACTGAGAATCTCACAGGATGCCCCTTCCCAAGAGCCCCCAACCGCGCATTCAGATCCAGGCCGTCGAGCCGATCGTCGATTGCGGCCGGTATGCCGTCAAGCGAACGGTCGGAGGCACGGTGGACGTCTACGCGACCGTCGTCAAGGACGGGCACGACACGCTCGCAGGCGCGGTGCGCGTCAAGGCGCCCGGTGTCAGAGCTTGGCGCGAGGAGCCGCTGCAGGCATTCGGCAGCGATCGCTGGGGCGGGACGTTCGTTCCCGACCGCCCCGGGCGCTGGCAATTCCAGGTGGCGCTGTGGACCGACCGGATCGCGACCTGGCAGGACGAGATCCGCCGCAAGGTCGAGGCGGGCCAGGTGGACCTCGCCGGCGAGCTCTCCGAGGGCGCGCTCCTCTTCGGTCACGTCGTCACCGTGGAGGAGGGCCTCGCCGCGGAAGCGGGCGACCGGCACGACGAAGCGACGTCGCAGACCTACGAAGTCGACGTCGACCGTGTGCTCGCGCGCTTCGGTTCCTGGTACGAGCTCTTCCCGCGCTCGTGGGGAGGCTTCAACGGCGTCGCCGAGGTGCTGCCGCAGCTCGCGGCGCTCGGCTTCGACGTCGCGTACCTCCCGCCGGTGCACCCGATCGGCCACACTAACCGCAAGGGCCGCAACAACTCACTGACGCCCGACAAGAACGACGTCGGCTCGCCGTGGGCGATCGGCTCGGAAGAGGGGGGCCACGACGCGATCCACCCCGACCTTGGGACGTGGGCCGATTTCGACGCGATGGTCGCCGCCGCGAAGGCTGCGAATGTCGAGATCGCACTCGACTTCGCGATCCAGAACTCGCCCGACCACCCGTGGCTCAAGGCGCATCCCGAGTGGTTCAACCGTCGTCCCGACGGCACGCTCAAGTACGCCGAGAACCCGCCCAAGCGCTACCAGGACATCTACAACGTCAACTTCGAGTCCGAGGACTGGCAGGGCCTCTGGCAGGCGCTGCTCGACGTCGTGCTCTTCT
>JAOPYY010000197.1 GCA_025964395.1 Actinomycetes bacterium
CCTGCGAGCGCACCGTCGATGCGACCTCGGCGAGGTTCAGGCCGTGCTCGACGACCACGTGCAGCTCGATCCGCAGAGCCTTCGCGTCGCCCTCGACGCTGATCCCCTCGCGGCGCAGGATGCGGCCAACGCGGGTGCCGGCCGAGAGGCCGACGACGCCGTAACAGGCGAGAGCCGTCGCGGCGACGATCTCCGCGACCGCGTCGCGAGAGATGGTCAGGCGACCGTGCTCGAGGTCCAGACTGAGGTCATCCGCCAAGGCGCGGATTAGACCCTAAATCGTGCTCGAGAGGTTGCTTAGCTGCGAACTGGACGCGGGTCACGTCCCATACATAGAAGAACCTGGTTCGCTTTTTAACCAGGTTCGCGAGTTTCCGCACGCGGGCGCCAGGGTCGAAACTCTCGAATCTGGTTCGGCCGAGACCGAATCAGGTTCAGCCCTAGACGGCTTTGATGACTTTGTTGCCCTTGAGGCAACGGGTGCAGACGTAGGCGCGCTGGGGAGAGCCCTTGAGCAGGATCCGGACCCGCTGGAGGTTCGGGTCCCAGCGCCGCTTCGAGGCGACCATCGAGTGCGAGCGATGATTGCCGAACGACGGCTTCTTTCCACAGATTGCGCAGATCTTCGACATTGCGGGCGGGATTGTAGCGACTACGTGCGGGCGCTGGCCCGAAGGCGGGCGAAGAGGTCGGCCATCTCGAGGGCGGAGCGAACCGCGTCCGCCGCCTTGGGGATCCGGGCATCGGCCTGTTCGACCGTATCGACCGTGAGGACGCCGAACGAGACGGGCACCCCGGTCTCGATCCCGGCCAGCTGCAGGCCGGAGGCGCACTCCTGAGCGACGTAGTCGAAATGCGGCGTCTCGCCGCGCACGACGGCGCCGAGTGCGACGATGCAGGCGTACCGGCGCGTCTTCGCGAGCGCCATCGCGGCGAGCGGAAGCTCGAACGCGCCGGGCACCGGCACGACGGTGATCGCGTCCTGCGAGACGCCGGCCTCGACGAGCGTGTCGAGTGCGAGCTGCAGCATCCGGTTCGTCACGCCGCCGTTGAAGCGCGAGACGACGACGCCGACGGAGCGCCGGTGGCCCAGGGGCGTGCCCTCGAGCACCGTGTAGCCGGCGGGCACGTCGACCTCGCCGCGCACGTGCTCGACGCTCGAGCCGTCCGGCGGGCTCTCCTCGATCACGGCCGCCGATTCCGATGCGGGCCAGCCCGCGAACGGATCGCCGGGGCTCTCGTCGGTGTCCTCCGACACCTGCGGCTGCTCGGGCGGTGAGCTGCTCGGCGACGGCGGCGCGACAGGCGGGCTGCTCACGGGTGGGACGGGCGGCTGCTCGTCGTCGATCTCGGTCACTCTGCCTCCGGTTCGTATTCGAGGTTCTTCAAGTCTTGATGGTGCAAACGGTGTCCGAGCTTATCCCGCTTGGCGGCGAGGTACCGCAAGTTCTCCGCGTTCGGCGGCACCTCGATCGGAACTTGCTCGACGACGGTGAGCCCGAAGCCGTCGATCCCGATCAGCTTCTTCGGGTTGTTCGTGAGGATGCGCAGCGTCGTCAGGCCGAGGTCGGAGAGGATCTGGTTGCCGATCCCGTAGTCGCGCGCGTCCGCGGGGAAGCCGAGCTCGAGGTTGGCTTCGACCGTGTCCATCCCCTGCTCCTGCAGCTCGTACGCGCGCAGCTTGTTGATCAACCCGATCCCGCGTCCTTCCTGCGCCATGTAGAGCAGCACGCCTGTGCCTTCTGCCTCGATCTGTGCGAGCGCCTGCTCGAGCTGTTCGCCGCAGTCGCAGCGCAGCGAGTGGAAGACATCGCCGGTAAGGCACTCGGAGTGCACGCGCACGAGCACGTTCTCGGCACCGTCGACGTCGCCCTTCACGAGTGCGACGTGCGTCTTGCCGTTCAGCTTCTCGCGGAACGCGACAGCGGTGAACTCCCCGTAGTCCGTCGGGAGGCGAACGGATGCGCCGCGCTCGACGAGCTTCTCGTGCCTGCGGCGGTACTCGACGAGCTCGGCGACCGTGATCATCTTCAGCCCGTGCCGTTCGCAGTACGGGACGAGATCGTCGACGCGGGCCATCGTCCCGTCGTCGTTCATGATCTCGCAGATCACGCCCGACGGGTTCAGGCCGGCAAGCCGTGCGAGATCGACAGCCGCTTCGGTCTGGCCGATGCGCTCGAGCACGCCGCCCGGCTTCGCGCGCAACGGGAACACGTGCCCCGGCTGCACGAGGTCGTGCGGCGTCGAGTCGGGGTGGATCGCGACCTGGATCGTGCAGCTGCGGTCGGCGGCGGAGATCCCGGTCGTCACGCCTTCGCGCGCCTCGACGGAGACTGTGAACGCGGTGCCGAGCGGCGTCTCGTTGTGGTCGGTCATCGGGCGCAGCGCAAGCTCGTCGGCGCGCTCCTCGGTGAGGCACAGGCAGATCAGCCCGCGCGCGTGCGTCGCCATGAAGTTGATCGCATCCGGCGTCGCGAACTGCGCAGCGATCGTCAGGTCGCCTTCGTTCTCGCGGTCCTCGTCGTCGACCACGACGACCATGCGGCCCTCGCGGATCTCCTCGATCGCCTCTTCGACAGTGGCGAACCGTGTAGTCGCGGTCATCTGTGAAGGCTAGCGGGGAGCAGTTTCTCGACGTATTTCGCGAGCACGTCGGTCTCCAGGTTCACAGGCTGTCCACCTTCGAGTGTGCCGAGCGTTGTCGCCTGGAGCGTGTGCGGGATCAACGCGACCTCGAACCCGGCCTCGTCGACGGCCGCGACCGTGAGGCTCGTGCCCTGGACGGCGATCGAACCCTTCTCGACGATGTACCTCAGAAGTTCTGCAGGCGCCTCGAATCGCACGCGACTGCCGTCGCCCTCGGGCGCGACGCTCTGGACGGAGCCGACGCCGTCGACGTGACCCTGGACGTAGTGGCCGCCCAGCGGATCGCCGGCACGAAGGGCGGGCTCCAGGTTGACCCTCGACCCCTGGTCGAGGGTTCCGAGCGCCGTGCGGCTGAGCGTCTCCGGCACCGCATCGAAGCTGAGCGACGACTCGTCGAACGCGACGACCGTGAGGCAGACGCCGTCGATCGCGACGGAGTCGCCGAGCTGCACGCCGTGCGCCGTCTCGGGCGCAGAGATCGTGAGGCGGCCGTTGACCATCGAGGCGACGGCGCCGACTTCTCTTACGAGTCCCGTGAACATCCGTGCATTGAAGCGGAAGAGCCGTAGTTCGAACCTGATTCGGTGTCAGCCGAACCAGATTCGAGAGTTTCGAGCCTGCACCCCGAGTTCGAAACTCGTGAACCTGGTTCGCAAACCCCGCGAATCAGGTTCTTCTATGTATGGACCCTCAGCTGCGGTCAGTCGCCGTAGACAAGCGTCTCGACCGTCTCGCGGACGAGCACTTCCAGCTGGCCCCGTTCGCCCGGGACCGCGGTGCTGAGCTCCACGAGAAGCTCGTTGACCGCCACGCGGCAGCCGGGAGCAAGCTCGTCCGTCCCGATCTTCTGCACCTCGCGCAGCAGCTCGTCGTTCCCGAGCTGACGGGTCAGCCAGTGGCTGAGGTGCGTGACGAGCTGGTCGTCAGCGCGCTGGGATGCATCAGGGCTCGTGGACATAGGCTTCGAGAAGTACGTCATCGCCGACCTGGCTCGATGCCAAACGAGTCAACGCGCGCGGTGAGGGTAGCGCAGGCACGAACGTCAGCCCTGCGCCGCCGAGCACAGGCGCGACAAAGAGGAGCACCTTGTCGACGAGGTCGGCCGCCAGGAACGCGGCCGCGAGCGTCGGGCCGCCCTCGAGCAGCAACGACTGGACGCCCTCGGCTGCAAGCGCCCGCAGCTCGTCCTCCAGCGGGCCGGTTCGCAGCTCGAGGTCGACGCCCTCCGGCAGCGGCCCTCGTGAGAAGACGAGCCGTCTCGGCTGCCCGCGCGGCGTCTCGACGTCACGCGCGTCGAGCCGCGGCAGGTCGGCGCGCGCCGTACCACCGCCGACTGCGACCGCGTCGACCTCGGCACGTAGCTCGTGCACGAGCCGCAGGCTCGCCTCACCGCTGATCCAGCGCCGGTCTGGAAGCGCCACACGGCCGTCGAGCGTGACGGCGGCCTTGTAGATCACGAACGGCCGCTGCTTCGTCACCCAGGTGCGCCACGCCTCATTCAGCGCGCGCGCCTCGAACCAGTCGACGAACTCGACGTCGACACCCACTGCGCGGAGGCGCTCCTCCCCACCGGCCGCTTCCGGGTTCGGGTCGCGTGCGCCGAAGACGACGCGCTCGACGCCGGCGGTGAGGATCGCGTCCGTACACGGCGGCGTCGTCCCGTGATGTGCGCACGGCTCGAGCGTCACGTAGAGCGTCGCGCCGCGCGCGCGGTCGCCCGCAGCGTCGAGCGCAACCACCTCCGCGTGCCGTCCCGTCGCCTCCGTGGCGCCCTCGCCGACGATCTCGCCGTCGCGCACGACCACCGCACCGACGGTCGGCTTCGGATGCGCGCGGCCGCGCGCCGCAACAGCCAACTCGAGCGCACGGGAAATCGTCATTTCGCCGACTCCGTCGAGCCTACGTCGGTCAAGCGAGTGCTTGCACCATCCGGCGATACGCACGCGGCAGATCCTCGCGCCCGAAGATCGCCGAGGCCGCAACGAAGAGCGTCGCGCCGCGGTGCCACAGCTCGCGGATGTTCTCGTCGTTGACGCCGCCGTCGACCTGGATCGGTATGCGCTCGGGGAGCAGCTTGCGCAGCTCCTCAACGCGCTCGTACGCCTCTTCCTGGAACGGCTGCCCGGAGTAACCGGGATTGATCGACATGCAGAGGACGATGTCCGCATCGGCGGCGACGGCGGCGACATCCTCGGGCTTCGTCTCGGGATTGAACGCGACGCCGACCTGCAGCTCCTGCTCGCGCGCAGCGCGGATCGTGCCCGGGACGTCGTCGACCGCTTCGAAATGGAACGTAACGCTGTCCGCACCCGCCTCGGCGAACTGCGCGAAGTGCATGACCGGGTTGTCGACCATCAGGTGCACGTCGATCGCGCCGCCATAGCGATGGATGATCGGGGCGATCGACTGCAGCACGACTGGCCCCATCGTGATCGGCTCGACGAAGTGGCCGTCACCGACGTCGAAATGGAAGATGCGGGCCTCCGAACGCAGAAGCGCCTCGAGCTGGTCGCCGAGGTTGGCGAAGTCGGCGCCGTAGATCGACGGCTCGACTTCAATCGTGCGGATCCAGTCACGCCACGGCACGCAGGGCTCGATCTTACGGTGTTCGCAGGCGTGCGATGAAGAAGCCGGACGTGTGGTCGCGGTGCGGCATCGTGAGCAGGAACTCCGGCCGGGTCGGGTGCGCGTACTGCGGCCACTCGTCGGTGAGCGGCAGCACCTCGAGCCCGGAGGCATCGACGACCGCCTCGTTCTCGTCCGCGTTCAGCGTGCAGACCGAGTAGACGATCGTTCCGCCGGGATTCGTTCGCGCAGCGGCGGCCTGCAACAGCTCGAGCTGGAGTTCGGGCAGGGGGCTGGCGCGCCAGCGCAGGTCAGGCCGCCGGGCGAGCACCCCCAGTCCGGAGCACGGTGCGTCGACGAGCGCGCGGTCGAAGCCGCTCTCGTCGAGCTCGCGCAGGTCGGCAATCACGACGCGGACGTTCGGCCCCACGTTTTTCGCGAGCGACTGCGCGCGCCCGGGATGCACCTCGACCGCCGTGATCTCGCCCGCGAGCATCGTCGTCTTCCCGCCCGGCGCGGCGCAGGCATCGAGGATGCGCTCGCCGTCACGCGAGCCGAGCACGAGCGCGGAGAGCTGCGAGGCGCGGCTCATCGGGCGCATGCGCTCCATGTCGACGTGCTCCACCACGTACGCGCCGGGGACGTCGGTCGGCTCGCCGACCGGCTCGGACGCGCGCACCTCGAGTGCGGGCGGCTCGTTCTGCGCGCGCATCAGCGCGAGCGCGGTCTCGTTGCCGAAGTCGCGCGTCCACGTCTCGGCGATCCAGTCGGGATACGACTCCTTCACCGGCCCTTCGGGGAGCGAGGCGACGAGGCCGTTGAAGCCCTGGGCGAGTCGGCGCATCACGGCGTTCGTGAACGGCACCGCGCGCTCGAGGCGTGCCTGGCGCACGAGCTCAACCGTGTCGTTGACGACGGCGTGCTCGGCCTGGTCGGTGAATGCGAGCTGGTACGCGCCGAGCCGCAGCGCTGCCTTGACCGGCCCGTCGAGCTTGCGCACAGGACGCTTGCCGAGCTGCTCGATTCCGAAGTCGAGGGTGCGGGCGCGCTGCACGGTGCCGTAGGCGAGACGCTGCGCGAGCGCGCGGTCGCGCGGGTCGAGGCCCTCGACGGCCGAGGCGAACGCACGGTCGGCGTAGGCCTCCTCTTCGAAGACGCGCCGGATGACCTCGTACGCCGCCTTACGTGCGGGCGCGATCACCGAAGACCACGCAAGAACTCGTCGTAGCTCATTTGGTTGCGGCCTTCGGGCTGCACGACCTCGGGCACGAAGCGCCCGTCTTCGAGTCGCGCCTTCCAGATCGTCATGCGCTTGCCGTTCAGCTCGCCGCGCGCGCCGATGTGCGGTGACAACGCGCGCACGCGCCGCCACGAGTCGAGCGGATCGTCGAGGTTCAGCTCGCGATCAGCGGCGGTGATCTTCTCGGCGTAGATCGCTCCGTCTTCAGGCTGCGGCTCGAAGGTCGGCGACTCGATCACCTCGTTCAGCAGTCGCGCGGCAACCTCCGCCGAGCGCGCGTAGACCTGGCCCGCGTCGAGCTCGCCGACCTCGAACGACTCGCGCGCGGCGATCGGGCCGGCGTCGAGTGCCTCCACCGTCTCGTGGATCGTCACGCCCGTCTGCTCGTCGCCCGCGAGGATCGCGCGCTCGACCGGCGCCGCGCCGCGCCACCGCGGCAGGAGCGACGGGTGCACGTTCAGCCAGAGCGAGCGCTCGAGCAGCCGCGGCGGGATATACAGCCCGTAGGCGGCGACGACGACGCGGTCGACATCATCCGGGAGCTCCGGCTTCTCGGGCTGGTGCACCGGGATGCCGAGCTGCTCCGCGACGAGCTTCGCCGGCGGCGGCCCGAGCTTGCGGCCGCGGCCCTGCGGCGCGTCGGGACGCGTGAGCAACCAGGCGACCTCATGCTGCTCGGCGAGCCGCTTGAGGACGTCGGCGCCGAGCGGCGCCGTCGCCGCGACGCCGATGCGCATCACCGGAGGATGGCGCGGGGCCGCAACGTCGAGAGCGCTTCCTTGCGGTGCTCATCGTCGGTGCGGTCGATGATCAACACGCCGTCAAGGTGATCGAGCTCGTGTTGCACGATGCGCGAGCCGTAAGCGTCGAGCTCCACGCGCACGTCCTCGCCGTTCGGATCCTTGCCCTCGAGCACGATGCTGGTGGAGCGCTCCACCGGCACCCGCACGCCTTGCAGCGACAGGCAGCCCTCGTCGTCGACCAGGGTCTCGTCGCCGCGCTCGACGACCACCGGGTTGACGATCGCGCGCGGGCCGTCCTCGTCCGGCTCGTACACGAACAGACGGCGAAGGACGCCGACCTGGGTGGCTGCGAGCCCCACACCCTGCGCCTCGTGCATCAGCACGATCATCCGGTCGACGAGCCGCCGGAGGTCGTCGTCGAACTCCTCGACCTCGTGTGCCTTCAGGCGGAGCGCAGGGTCGCCGTACTGGCGGATCTGCGCGATGGCAAGCCGACGCCGAGCCTCTGACTCGGCCTTCTCACGAGCGTCCTCATCGGGCTCGTGATCGTGCTCGTGGTCATGCTCGTGATCGTGGTGGTGATGTTCGTCGTGCGCCACAGCCGACGCAGTGTAGAGATTCGAACTAGCGACTTGGAAACTGCTCGAGGATCCAGTCGGCGCCGAGCGGCTCCCGCCGGTAGGGCCGCCCGCCGACCTCGACGTAGTCCTTCGTCTTCGGGTTCATCGGGAGCCGAGCCTCGACCGGGTACCACTTGTTGTGGCGCTCGATCAGGTCGTTGACCTCTGTGAAGTTCCAGCGCTCGACGATCCGGCGCCACTCCGGGGGGTCGTCGCGGTAGAGCTCGTAGGCCTCGGCGAGGCGGGCCTGGTGGCGCTTCGTCTCCTCGTCGATCATCCGCGCCCGCTGCATGTAGAGGGGCGGCCCGGCGAGCGAGGTGAGGTAGGTGTGTGCCTGCGCGCCGAAGGCGCGAATCCGGCGCGGCAGCGCCTTGCCGATGAGCGGATTGACCTCGTACTCGGAGGCCAGAGCCTCGCGCTCGGCGGCCGACGGGGGCGTCACGTCACGGATCCCCCACTCGCCGATGATCTCCTCCGGGCGGCGCTGATCGGAGCGGCGCTTCTCCACATCCCCATGGTGCCAACTAGGCCATGTCCACTGCGGCCATGGCTAGGGACAGTCCCTAGACATGTCCGAGAAGGACGTGGTCCGGCTTAGAGACTCTGCGGATCGACGTCGACGACGGCGGTCAGCTTCGCCTTCCGCATCGCGGGGGCGGCGGCTGAGAGGAGGCGGGCGGCCTGGGAGGCGATTCGGCGGGGGTGCTCCGTCTTGGCGACGAGCTGGGCCCGGTGCTTGCCGCGTAGGCGGAGCAGCGCGGCCGGGCCGAGTAGCTCGGCGCCGCTGATGCCTGCCTTCAGCTCCTCGAGCGCCCGCACCACCGGCTCGATCTCGGGGCCGCTCACGACGATCCGCACGAGGTGCGCGTACGGCGGGTAGTCGAGCGCCTTGCGGCGCTCGAGCTCCTCGGTAAGGAACCGGCCGACGTCGTGCCGGGCGGCGTGCGCGATCGGGCGCGCGTCCGGCTGGAACGTCTGCACGAGCACGCGGCCCGGCGCGTCACGACCGCTGCGGCCGGCGAGCTGCGTGATCAGCTGGAACGTCCGCTCCTCCGCGCGGAAGTCCGGCATCGAGAGACCGGTGTCGGCGTCGATCACCGCCGCGAGCTCGACCCCGCTGAAGTGGTGCCCCTTCGCAACCATCTGCGTGCCGAGCAGCACGACGCCGTCCGTCTCCCGGAAGCGCTGCAGCGCGATCGCGAGCTGCTCGGGCTTCGCGACCGCGTCCGCGTCGAGGCGGATCAGCTCGAGCTCCGGCAGCTCGCGCGCGAGCTCGCGCTCGAGCTTCTGCGTACCGGCGCCGAGCCGCGCCAGATCCGGCGACCCGCACGCGGGACAGTTCGAGGGCGAGTCCGTCGTATGGCCGCAGTGGTGGCAGCGCAGTGAGACGTCCCCGTGCAGCACGAGCGCGACGTCGCAGTTCGGACAGCGGATCGTCGTCCCGCACGCGCGGCAATGCAACGCCGGTGCGATGCCGCGGCGGTTGAGGAGCAGGATCGCCTTGCCGCGACGCTCGGCGACCTTGCGCAGCTCGTTGAGGAGCGGCGCAGAGAGCGGGTAGCCGGCCTCGCGGCGCAGATCGATCACGCGCACCGGCGGCAGGTCGGCGCCGAGGCGCCCACCGAGGTCGAGCCGCTCGAGCGCGGCCCAGCTCTCCGGCCGCGGCGTCGCCGAGCCGTACACCGCGACCGCGCCCTCGAGCGCGGCGCGCTTCGCCGCGACAGTACGCGCGTCGTAGCGCGGATCGGAGTCTTGCTTGTACGACGGATCGTGCTCCTCGTCGACGACGATCAAGCCCAGGCCGCGAACGGGCGCGAAGATCGCCGACCGCGCGCCTACGACGATGCGCGCCTCGCCGCTCGCGATGCGCTCGCGCTCGTCCCGGCGCTCCGCATCCGTCAGGCCGGAGTGCAGGATCGCGACGTTCTCACCAAAGCGCGCGCGAACGCGGCCGACCGTCTGCGGTGCAAGCGCGATCTCCGGCACGAGCACGATCGCCCCGAACCCGCGCTCGAGCATCGACGCGATCGCCTGGAGGTACACCTCGGTCTTGCCGGAGCCCGTCGCGCCGTAGAGGAGGTAGTTGCCCTGACCGTTGACGATCCGCTCGACGGCGGCGATCTGCGGTGGCGAGAGCTGCAGCGGCTCGGCTTCGCCCGAGAGCGATTGCCGCTCGGCCGGCGGCGCCTGCTCCTTGCGCCGCTTTGGCGTCTCCGGCGCGACGAGCGCGAGCGCGCGTGCCGGCGTCGACCCGTAGTAGTCGGCGAGCCAGAGCGCAAGCTGGACGAGCGTCGGCGGGATCTCACCGATCACGGCCTCGATCGGACGCGCGTCGACACCGGGCGGCGGCGCGTCGACGATCGCGGTGACGATGCCGCGTGCCCGCGAGCGGCCGAACGGCACGCGCACGATCGCGCCGACACCGACGCCCTCCTCCACCTCGTAGGTGAACTCCCGCGCGACGGCGCGCGCCGTCACGAGCGGATAGACCGACGCGAAGGGCATTAGATGGTCGGTTCCTCATTTGAGTGCCTTCGGGGAGGGTATGCACCAAGCAGCGTGGTCGACTCGAACAGGGTCAAGGCCGGTGGGCCTTGGCACTGTTTGAGGCGGCCGCGATGCGCCGCGTGCAGGCCCCCAGCCGGAGGTGCTCTAAATGGGGAATCGACCATCTAGGTCGGTTGCTCTTCGACCTGCTGCGAGCGTTGCCGCAACTTCTTGAACGACAGCGTCCTCGCCATCAGCCCGATCGCGATGAGGCCCATCAGCAGGTTCACGACGACGATGGCGATGTTCATCCCGACGCTGAAGGCGAGCAGCAGCGTGTGCGAGACACCGCGGCCGCGGAACAGGAACTCCGTCAGCCCCTGCTTCGTCCCGGCGCCGCCCGGTGTGGCCGGGAACAGAGTCGCAAGCGAGTCGACGACCTGCGCCAGCAGCGCGTTGTGGATGTTCGCCGTCACGCCGAACGCCTTCAGGAAGAAGTACAGCGACGCGATCCGGAAGACCCACGAGATCGACTGCGGCAGGATCACGCGGCGCAGGAACCGCGGCCGGTCTTCGAGGATCGCGAAGCCCTGACGCACGTGATCACGGAAATCCTCGACGCGGCTACGAACCCAGAAGAACGCGACCACGCCGGCCACGAGCAGCACAGCGAGAGCGATCGCGGTGAAGTGCTCATGGCGGAGGAAGAACTTCCAGTCGACAGCCGGGATGCGCGAGTAGAGCTCATGCGTCGGCAGCACACCCGACGCAAGCGCCCAGATGATGAGCGCGCCCGCGGTGACGAAATCGAACAGCGTCTCGACGATCAGCGTCGGCGTCAGCGCCGCATAGCTGGAGCCGGGAATCCGGTGCCGGACGAGATAGAGCTTGACGACGTCGCCGCCGCGTGCGGGCACGATCGAGTTGACGCCCACGCCCGCGATGTACGCGCCGAACGCGGACCGAAACTTCAGCCGCGCCTCGGGATACGCAGCGTTGATGATCGCGCGCCACGCGCCGGCGCGAAACACGAGCTTCACGACATGGCACGCGATCGCGTAGCCGAGGAACTGCCACTGCACCGCCGCCAGGTGGTGGAAGAAGACGCCGACTGCGTGGAAGAAGTGGCCCAAAACTCAGGCCCAGAATGCCCTAGGACTCGGTCATGGGGCTACGCCGCTGCGCCACGGGGGCTACGCCCCTGCGGCTACGAGGACCCAGTCGGTCCCGAACCCGAGCAGCAACCCGAGCAGCAGCATCCACCCGACGAGGACGGGCATCGCCTGGCGGCGGCACACCTCGAGCAGCTGGATGACGACGTAGAGGATCG
>JAOPYY010000217.1 GCA_025964395.1 Actinomycetes bacterium
CTGCTGCACATGGAGATCGTGCGCGAGCGGCTCGAGCGCGAGTTCGACCTCGACCTGCTCGTCACGGCGCCGAACGTCGCCTACCGCGTCAAGCCGATGAACGGCGAATGGGTCGAGGTGCACACGCCCGCCGACCTGCCCGACGCGTTCGACGAGGTCGAAGAGCCGTACATCAAGGCGTCGATCATCGTTCCGAAGGAGTTCGTCGGCACAGTGATGGAGCTGAACAACGACCGGCGCGGCAAGTTCGACCACATGGAGTACCTGTCGCCGGAGCGCGTGCACCTGACGTATGAGCTCCCGCTCGCCGAGATCGTCCTCGACTACTACGACGCGTTGAAGTCGCGCACCAAGGGTTACGCCAGCTTCGACTACGACATCGTTGGCTTCCGCCCGGGCAACCTGGCGCGCGTCGACATCCTCGTCGGCGGTGAGCCCGTCGATGCGCTGTCGCTGATCGTGCACCGCGACTTCGCGTTCGACCGCGGCAAGGCGCTTGTCGAGAAGCTGCGCGAGGAGATCCCCCGCCAGATGTTCGACGTCGCGATCCAGGCCGCGATCGGCGCGCGCATCATTGCCCGTGAAACGGTGAAGGCGCGGCGCAAGGACGTGCTCGCGAAGTGCTACGGCGGCGACGTCTCGCGCAAACGGAAGCTGCTCGAGAAGCAGAAGAAGGGCAAGAAGCGGATGAAGAACGTCGGCGGCGTCGAGGTGCCGCAGGAGGCGTTCCTCGCCGTGCTCAACCTGAACGAGCCGGCAAAGAAGTAGTTAGAAGTGGCGCTCGAGATGCGTGCCGTCTGTGAGCGCTGCGGGAACGCATTGACTCCCGACGGCGACGCGCGCATCTGCTCGTTCGAGTGCACATTCTGCGTCGCATGCGCGGACTCGATCGACCACGTCTGCCCGAACTGCGGCGGCGAGCTTGTCGCCCGCCCGCGCCGCGTCACATCGTGACCGGCGCGCGCCATCTCTACGTTCACCTGCCGTTCTGCTCGTCGCGCTGCGGCTACTGCGACTTCGTCACTGTCGTCGGGCGCGCTGGCGAACATGGGGGATACGTCGAAGCGGTGCTGCGCGAGCTCGAGCTGGAGCGCGCGCTGCTCGCGCCGAAGCTCGAGACGGTCTATCTCGGCGGCGGCACCCCGACCCTCACCGGCGCGGCCTCGCTCGCGCGCTTGCTGGACACGTTGCCCGTGGCGGAGGAAGTCACGATTGAGGCCAACCCCGAGACGGTGACGCCGGAGCTCGCCGCGCTGCTCGCCTCACGGGTCGACCGGGTCTCGGTCGGCGCGCAGACCTTTTCGCCACGTCTCCTGCAGACACTCGATCGCGTTGCCCAACCTGACGACGTCCGACGCGCCTTCTACCGTTTGCGTGATGCCGGGATTGACAACATCTCACTCGATCTCATCTATGGCATTCCGGGCCAGGAGCCCGCCGATCTCGCACGCGACCTCGCCGAGGCCCTGGCGCTCGAACCGGAGCATGTCTCCGCGTACGAGCTGGAAGCCAAGCCGGGAACCCGCTTCACGCACGCCCACGGAGCTGAGCTTGAGCGCCAAGCCGAATCGATGGAGACCTATTTCGAGCGCGTCGTCGAGACGATGACCGCCGCCGGCTACCGCTGGTACGAGACGGCGAACTTCTGCCGTGTCGAACAGCGAGATCTGCGCGCGCGGCACAACCTCGGCGTCTGGCTCGGCCGGGACTACCTCGGGCTCGGTGTGGGCGCGGTCAGCACAATCGAGAGCCGCCGCTGGCGCAACGCTCCGTCGCTTGCGCGCTACATCGCCGCCCTCGGGCAGTCGCTTGAGGACGATGCAGTGCGGCCGCCGCGGGAGTATGAGGAGCTGTCGGCAGAGGTGCGCGACACCGAGCGCGTGATGCTCGGCCTGCGTCTCGACGAGCCGCTCCCACTGTCCGGGCTGGCGGCGAGCCTCGACGAGCGCGAGCTCGAGCGCCTCACGCGCGGCGGGCTGGTCGCCCACGGCGACGGGTGCCTAACGCTAACGAAACGGGGCCGTTTCCTGGGCGGCGGCGTCACCGCACGGCTGCTGGCCTAGACCGGCGCGGCATTTCACATCAAGCCTCTAACGGTCTGGCCGCTGCTGCCACCTACCATGGGGGCATGAGAATCGCGCTCTCCGACCGGCAACTCGACCTGCTCTGCCACGTGGTGGAGGAGTACGTCGCGACCGGGCAGCCGGTCGGGTCGAAGACGCTCGTGGACAAGGCGGGCATCGGCTTCTCGCCGTCGACCGTCCGTTACGAGCTCGCCGAGCTCGAACGATTCGGGCTGCTCACGCACCCGCATACCTCCGCGGGGCGGCTGCCGACGGAGGCCGGCTACCGGCTGTACGTCGACGAGCTGCTCGCGCGCCCCGAGTCGAAGCCGACCGATCTGGGCATCGAGCTGCCGGCCGCGCACGCTGAGGTGGAGGAAGCGCTCCAAGCAACGACGGAGATGCTCTCGCAGGTCTCGCGGCTGCTCGCACTCGTCTCGGCGCCGCCGCTGCGGGCCGCCACGCTGCGCCACGTCGAGGTGTTGGCGCTGCAGCGTGACATCGTGATGGTCGTCGTGATCACTTCGACCGGTGGGGTCACCGACCTCCGTTACTCCGTCCCGGACGGCGTCGATCCAGGCCTCGTCAACTGGGCGGCCGAGTATCTGAACGAGCGCCTCACCGGCGCGCGGCTCGGCTCGCGCGCGGTCAAGCTCGCATTCGACGAGCCGGGCCTCAGTCTGCGCGAGCGCTCGTTCCTGCTCGTGATTCGCGGCGCCTTCGAGCAGGCGGCGGACGAGGACCGGCAGCTGTTCGTCGGCGGCGCCGCGGGATTGCTCGACGAGATGCGCGTCGAGGAGATCGGCGCGTACCGCAGCCTGATGGAGGCGCTCGAGAAGCGCGCCGCGCTGCTCGACGTGCTCGCGCAGCGGACCGACCCGCGCCGCCCGTTCGCGCGTGTCGGCGAAGAGCTCGAGCAGCCGGGCCTGCGCGACCTGTCGCTCGTCGGCGCGACCTACGGGCTCACGCACCAGGCGCTCGGCACGGTCAGCCTCCTCGGGCCCCTGCGCATGGACTACGAAAAGGCGCTGTACTCCGTCCGCTCCGCGGCCTACGAGCTCTCCCGCTTCGTCGAAGACGTCTACAGCGAAGACTGATGGCCACTACCGACCGCGACTACTACGAGGTGCTGAGCGTCGCACGCGACGCCGACGAGACGACGATCAAGAAGTCGTTCCGCCGTCTGGCGCGCGAGCTTCATCCCGACGTCTCCGATCATCCCGAGGCTGCGCTCCGCTTCCGCGAGATCACGGAGGCGTACGAGGTGCTGTCGAGCACCGAGCGGCGCGCGCTCTACGACCGCTACGGCCACGCCGGCTTGCGCTCCGGCGGCTTCGCGCCCACCGAGTTCGACATGGGCAACCTCGGCGACATCTTCGCCTCGTTCTTCGGCGACGGCATCTTCGGTAGCGCGCGGGGTGGCAATGCGCAGCAGCGCGGCGCGGATCTCGGCGCCGAAATCGAGATCGGTCTGGTCGAGGCCTCACGCGGCGCGACCGTGTCGGTGCCATTCGACGTCGCGGTGACGTGCAAGACGTGCGGCGGCGACGGTGTCGAGCCCGGCACCGAGCCGCTCAGCTGCCCGCGCTGCGACGGAACCGGCCGGCTGCATCACGTCTCGCGCAGCGTCTTCGGTGAGTTCGTTCGCGCCCAGGCGTGCCCCGAGTGTCACGGCCGCGGTGTGATCGTCGAGCACCCGTGCCCCGACTGCGAGGGCGCCGGGCGCACGGTCGAGTCGCGCGAGCTGAGCGTCGACGTTCCCGCAGGGATCCACGACGGCCAGCGCATCAGAGTCTTCGGTGAAGGCCACGCGGGGACACTCGGCGGCCGCGCGGGCGACGTGTACGTCCTCGTGCGCGTCAAGCCCGATCCGCGCTTCGTGCGCGAGGGCAACGACATCTACTCACAGGTCGATCTGACGATCGTGCAGGCCGCGCTCGGCGCGACGATGACGGTCGAGACGCTCGAGGGCACCGTCGAGCTCGAGCTTCCCGCAGGCGTGCAGCCCGGCGAAGTCCGCGTGCTCAAGTCGAAGGGCATGCCGGTTGTGCAAGGCTTCGGCCGTGGCGACCACCGCGTGCTCGTCAACGTCTCCGTCCCTCGTCACGTGACCGACGAGCAGCGCCGACTGCTCGAGGACTTCGAGGCCGCGAGCGACGAGAACACCTATCGCGCGAACGACGAGAGCTTCTTCGACAAGTTGAAAAGCGCGTTCCGCTGACCTCTTCGACACCGAGTAGTTTGCGCAGAGTCTCGATCGAGGTGGGTTTGGAACGCCTCGAGGAGGCGCGGGCGACCATGATCGAGCTCTTCCCTCAGGGCTTCGAGGAGGTCGACAAGCCCCAGGGCACCGAGCTCGCTGCCTACACCGACGCCGCCGGGGAGGAACGCCTCTGGGCGTTCTTCGGCAGCGGGCGCAGCGCCGACGTCGAGACTGGCTGGGAGGACCGGTGGCGGGCGTTCCATCGCCCCATTCGTGTTGGTCGTCTCTGGGTCGGCCCGCCCTGGGAGACGCCGCCGCCGGACGCGCTGGTCGTCGTCGTCGATCCGGGCCGTGCGTTCGGCACGGGCTCCCACCAAACAACGCAGCTCTGTCTGCAGACGCTGCAGGACCTGGAGCCCGGACCGCTGCTCGACGTCGGCTGCGGCTCCGGCGTGCTGACGATTGCGGCTGCGCTGCTCGGCTTCGCACCGGTGATCGGCCTCGACATCGAGGCGCCGTCCATCGAGGCCACGCTCGAGAACGCACGCGCGAACCGCGTCACGGTCGAAGCGCGCCTCGTCAACGGCGACGAACAGCTGCCGAGCGTGCCGCTTGTGGTCGCGAACATTTCGCTGCGGTCGGTCGAAGACTTACCGGCGCGCACCGACGCGCACACGCTGATCACGTCGGGCTACTTCGCGTCGGAGCAGCCGCAGCTCCCGGGTTTCGAGCACGTCAAGCGCACCACGCTCGACGGGTGGGCCTCCGACGTGTATCGCAGAACCTAGGAGCCCTCGCGCTTGAGGATGTAGACGATTCGAGTGCAGACTCTCGACATGACGGAGCTGCCGCTCCCCACGCTGGTCGTCGTCAGCGGTCCGCCTGGCGCGGGGAAGACAACTCTCGCGCACGTGATTGCGAAGGAGATCTCGTGCCCGGCCATCTGCCGGGACGAGATCAAGGAAGGCATTGCGCACGGCCAGCCCGCGGATTTCCAGGGCGGGCACGGCGATCCGCTGTCGGCGCTGACCTATCCGCTCTTCTTCGATGTCTTGCGGGTGCTGCTCTCGGGCGGGGTAACGGTCGTCGCGGAAGCGGCCTTCCAGGATCGGTTGTGGCGACCGGGGCTCGAACCGCTCACCGAGCTCGCGCAGATCCGGATTGTCCACTGCCACGTCGACCATGCCGTGTCGTTCGACAGAGCGGTTCGCCGGTCGGCTGACAACGAGCCCCATCGGAGAGCTCACGGCGACAGCACGCTCGGCAAACAGGTCGAGGACTGGGCGCGCACGTTCGAGTCCTTCGACCGCGTTTCGATCCCCGCACCGTCGATCGACGTGGACACGACCGACGGCTACTCACCGGATCTCGGGGCGATTGTCGAGTTCATCAATCGGGCCTGAGAGCTCCGGCACGTCGATGCTCTGGACTACCGTTCGGGCGTGTCCATCGAATCCGAGCAGGATCTGGCCGGCCTGCGCGCCGCCGGGAAGGTCGTTGCCGAGGCGTTGGCGGCGATGCGCGCGGCTGTGCGACCCGGAGTGACCACACGCCAGCTCGACGACGTGGGTGCGAGTGTCTTTGCGAAACACGGAGCGCGATCCGCTCCTCAGCTTGCGTACGACTTCCCGGGGGTCAACTGCATCAGCGTCAACGATGAGGCCGTTCACGGTGTCCCCTCTGACCGCGCACTCGCCGAAGGCGATCTCGTCACGCTCGACGTGACTGCAGAGCTGGACGGGTACATGGCGGACGCTGCAATTACCGTGCCGGTAGGCGCTGTGACCGACGACGCCACCAGGTTGATCGACGCGGCCGAGCGCGCACTGACCCGCGCCATCGGCGTCGCCCATGCCGGAGTCCGCCTCAACGAGATCGGCCGCGCGGTCCAGTCCGAGGTGCAGAAGGCCGGCTTCTTCGTCATGCCTCAGCTCGGCGGTCATGGCATCGGTCGAACGATCCACGAGCCACCGTCCGTTCCGAACCACTACGTCGCTTCCGACGAGACCGTCCTCACCGAAGGGCTCGTGATCACGATCGAACCGATCATCTCGGCCACGACGTCGCGCTCGGTTGGCCCGGGGAGTGACGGGTGGACGATCGCGACGGCCGATCACGGACTGTCGGCACACGTCGAGCACACGGTCGTCATCACGCGCGATGCGCCGCTTGTCCTCACGGCCGCCTGAGTTCGTCTACTGGATCGATTCGAGGATCTCGATCAGCTCGCTGCGCTTGTAGCCGTTGTCGCGCGCAAGCTGAAGGAGCTCCTTCGCTTTCGTGACGACAACGCTCTGACGAGGCGTGCCGACGACCGTGATCCCGCGGCCGCGGCGGAACTCGAGCAGCCCCTCATCGCGCAACATGCGCAGCGCACGCAGGACGGTGTTCGCGTTCACCTTCAGCACCGCGGCGAGGTCGCGCGCGGGTGGCAGCTTCTCGCCGGGCTTCGCTTCGCCGTCGGCGATCGCGCGGCGGATCGCCGCCGCGACCTGCTCGTGCAGCGTCGCCGGACTTTCGGGGTTCAGCTTGACGGCCACCATTGGTGCTACTAAGATTAGCACCAATGACTCCCGTAATCGAGGATGCGCGCAGACGTCAGCGCCGACGGCGGCGCTTCGGAACGTTTGCAGCTCTGGGCACCGCTCTCATCGCTGGTGCCATTTTCGGTGTGCGTCAGTTTGGCCCTGGGAGTCACGTGACGACCTCAACCAACGCAGAACCTTCGCCCACGACGAGTGCGTCATTTTCCTACGAAACGGAGCAGGGAGCGTCCGGATTGACGATTCGCAGGGTCGTCGTCACGACAGCGGGTGAGCGACGCTACGGGCCACGCACATTGATCCCAGCGGCCGAATTGCGCCGCATCCACGCAACGGCAGTCGCCACCCTCGATCCGGCGACGGGCGCGATCGAGGTCCGAGTCGTCGATCGAAACGGCCTGCCCACGATGATCACGAAGTAGCTCGAACCGATTACATTCCAGCGCACCGTGGCGCTGACGCAGTACTACACCGCAACCAGCCTCGACGGCTTCATCGCCGATCCCGACAACTCGCTCGGCTGGCTGTTCAGTCGCAACCAGGAGAAGGACGGGCCGCAGAACTACGGCGCGTTCATCGCCGGGGTCGGTGCGCTCGCGATGGGGTCGACGACCTACGAGTGGATCCTGGACCACGAGTTCGCGGGCAAGGATCCCGCTGACTGGAAGTGGCCGTACGACATCCCCTGCTGGGTCTTCACCCACCGGCAGCTGCCGATCGTTCCGGACGCGCAAATCGAGTTCACGAGCGCGGACGTCGCGACGGTGCACCAGGCGACGGTCGGCTCCGCCGGGAACAGGAACGTTTGGATCGTCGGTGGGGGAGACCTGGCCGGGCAGTTCGCCGACGCGAGGCTCCTCGACGAGGTGATCGTCTCGATCGCGCCGGTCACGCTGGGCGGCGGCGCGCCGCTGCTGTCGCGCCGGATCGAGCTCCGTCTCGACGAGCTTGGACGAAACGGCGATTTCGCCGTCGCGAAGTTTTCCGTCGTGCGTTGACGCCGGGCGCTTAACATCCAGCGGATGACGACGTTCCGCGTCGATTTCCTCGGCTGCAAGGTCTCGCACGCCGTCGTGCACGAGGTGCGCGAGGCGCTTCTGCGCGACGGCCACACAGAACGCGCCAACGCCGACGTCGCCGTGATCAGCACCTGCTGCGTCACGAACGAAGCGGTCGCGAAGAGCCGCAAGGCCGCGGCGCGCGCCGCCCGCACGCACCGGCGCGTCTACGTCACCGGCTGCGGCGCCAACCTGCAGGGAGACGCGTTCGCGAACCTGCCGCCGAACGTCACCGTCGTTGCGAAGCGGAGTGAAGAGACAGCGGCGTTCGTGGCCGGCGACGTCGGCGCGATCGGCTGCGTCCAGGCCGACGCGCGCATCGACCGAGTGCGCGCGTTCGTGAAGATCCAGGACGGCTGCTCCTTCTCGTGCAACTTCTGCGTGATCCCGCTGGTGCGCGGCGCCTCGCGTAGCCGCAGCGCCGACGCTGTGCTCGCCGAGATCCGCCGGCGCGTCCACCAGGGCCACCGCGAGGTCGTGCTCACCGGCATCAACCTCGGCTGCTTTCGCGACCGCGGCGCGGGCTACGACCTGCCGCGCCTCGTGCGCGAGGCGGGGGAGACGCCCGGGCTCGAGCGCCTGCGGCTCAGCTCGATCGAGATCAACCACGTCAACGACGCGCTCGTCACCGCGCTGCGCGAGACTCCGACCGTGAGCAAGCACCTGCACGTGCCGCTGCAGTCAGGCGACGACGGCGTCCTGCGCGCGATGCGCCGCCGCTACACCACCGACACCTACCTCCGCCGCCTTGCGCCGCTTGCCGACGAGTTCAACATCACGAGCGACGTGATCGTCGGCTTCCCCGCCGAGGACGACACGGCGTTCGAGACCACGCTTCACACAGTCGAGCGTGCCGGGATCACGAAGGTGCACGTTTTTCCGTACTCGCCGCGCCCCGGGACTGTCACCGCAGCGGACGATCCGATCCCGCCGCAGCTGAAGAAGGACCGCGGCGCCCGGCTCCGCGAGCTCTCCCACGAGCTCTGTCTCCGCCGCTGGAGCCGCAAGGTCGACGACGTCGTGCTCGTCGACCGCCCCGGCCGCGGCTACGGCGACGACTACTCGCCCTGGCTCGTCGACGCGCCCGTCGGGGCGTTCGTCCATGTGCGCGCAGCCGCCGTCACGGAGGAGGGAATCCTTGCCGAAGCAGCGTAAGGACTGCCTTTTCTGCAGCATCGCGCGGGAGGGCGCCTACGTTCACAAGGCGAAAGGATTCGTCGCGATCAACGACATCAACCCCAAGGCTCCGGTGCACGTTCTGGTCATCCCAGAGCACCATGTCGACACCTTCCGTGATGTTGGGGACTTCGATGCGCGAGAATCCAAGCGAATGCTCGAATTTGTCGCAGAGACGGCGGAGAAGGTCGGCCTGACCGACTACCGCGTGCTGATCAACGTCGGCGCGAGCGCCGGCCAGACCGTCTTCCACCTGCACTGGCACATCCTCGGTGGGGGGCCTGGCTCGGGCGCGGACGTTCCGTCCACCGTCGCGACCGCGGAGGCGGAGCTGTGAGCATCGAAGTAGGCTCGACGGAGTCGACATGAATTTGGTGACGCGCCTCGAGCAAGAAGTGAAAGACGCGATGCTGGCGCGGGACGCCGAGCGTCGTGATGCCCTGCGCCTGATCCTCTCGAGCCTCAAGTCGGCCGAGAAGGACCTGTTGCGGCCGCTCTCGGAGGACGAGGAGCTGCAGGTCCTGCAGCGCGAGCGGAAGAAGCGCCACGAAGCGGCCGACGCGTTCCACGCCGCCGGGCGCACCGAGCAGGCGGCGAAGGAAGAGGGCGAGCTGGAGATTCTCGAGGAGTTCATGCCTGAACCGCTCGCCGAGGAAGATCTGGAGCGCATCGTCGACGACGCGATCGCCGAGAACAAGGCGACGAGCATGCGCGACATGGGCCGCGTGATGGCCGATGTGATGCCGCAGATCGCAGGGCGCGCCGACGGGTCGGCGGTGAGCCAGCTCGTACGCGAGAAGCTCGCGTAGTGGACATCGAGCGGGTCGACCTCGGCCCGTGCACCGGCTACGTCTACGCGGGTGACACGAATCGCGCGGCGGCCGTCCTGCCCGGCGCGATGCTCGCCGGCATGCCGGTCAACATGTTCGTGATCTACGCGCTGATCCACCGCGGGTGGACGGTCGTACAGGTCTGGGACGAGTGGGACGGTAAGGACGACCGCGTCGAGTGGGTGCACACCCGCGCCGAGGCTGCGCTTGCCGCGGCGCCGAATGCCGAGTCGCGGCTGCTCGTCGCCAAGTCGCTGTCGACGCTCGCCGGCGATCTCGCGGCGCGGCGCAAGATCCCGGCGGTCTGGCTGACGCCGCTGCTGCACGACGAGACGTGCGTCAGCGGCCTGCGACGGCGCTCCGCGCCCGCGCTCCTCGTCGGCGGTACCGCAGATGAGATCTGGGACGGCGCGCTCGCCCGGGAGCTGTCGGAAGACGTGCTGGAGCTGCCCGGCGCCGACCACGGGTTCTGCCCTCCGGATCTCAATCCGACCGGGATCCTCGAGAACCAGCGGCAGATCATCGAAGGCGTCGGAGCCTTCGTCGACCGGCTCTAGCTCTCGGCCGCTTGCGGCCCTGCGGGAGCCATGACGAACCGTGAACGGACGTCCCGAAAAAGGCGAAGTTTGCCGCTTCGGAGTTCGCATAGCCGGGCCACGGCCGCGCTACGCTGTCCTCGCGCACGCGAAAGGAGGCACACATGTGCTGGTCGAAATACGAGCGTGAGCAGTTGGAGCGCGAGCGCCGCGAGGCTGAGTTTGAAGCCGAGCGGATCCGCCTCGCCTCCGAGACGCCCAAGGCCCCGGAGCCTGAGCCCGAGGTCCACTTGGGCGAGCGCGAGAAAGAGCTCGTTCGCGGGTAGCGCGAACAACTCGTGACCGTCGACGGCCGTCCCCAAGGGCGGCCGTCGCCGAATCTCCCGAGATTGTCTCTCCGCGAGGATGGGTGCCGCCGCGAGTCGGTGGCGTCTACCCAGCTTGAGCGGGGTCGGGTCTACCACTTGCGACGAAATCCTGCGGGCGCACGAGCGCGGTAGCCAGCACAGCGCCAATCGCGGCGACCGCTGCGCCGACGAGCAGGATGTCGTGCAGTCCGGTCACAAACGACGCGCGTGCTGCGGCGCTCGCGTGCGGAGAGAACGCACTCGCGCTGACCTTGCTCGCGA
>JAOPYY010000242.1 GCA_025964395.1 Actinomycetes bacterium
GAGGGCGAGGGCGAGGCCCAGCGCGCCGCGGCGCTGCTCGAAGGCCAGGGCTACAGCGTCGTCGTCTCACCCGTACTCGAGGAACAGTCGCTCGATGAAGATTGAGCCTGCGGCCCGCCTCGAGGGCCACTTCGCGGTCCCGGGCGACAAGTCGATCTCCCACCGCGCGCTGCTCTTCGGCGCGATCTCCGACGGTGAGACACACGTGCGCGGCTGGGGCCGCTCCGGCGACACCGAGTCGACGCTCGGCGCTGTGCGCGCGCTCGGCGCGGACGTCGAGGAACTCGGCACCGACGAGCTGATCGTGCACGGCGTCGGGCTACGCGGGCTGCAGTCCGCGGCGATCGAGTGCAACAACGCGGGCACGCTCGCGCGCCTGATCGTCGGCCTGCTCGCGTTCCAGGACGGAACGTTCACGCTGACCGGCGACGAGTCGCTCTCGGTGCGCCCGATGGAGCGCGTCGCGGAGCCGCTGCGGCGGATGGGCGCGCAGGTCGAGACGACGGACGGCCACCTCCCGCTGACGATCACCGGCGGCAAGCTCGAGGCGATCGACTACGAGCTGCCGGTCGCGAGCGCCCAGATCAAGTCGGCCGTGCTGCTCGCAGGGCTCGGCGCGACCGGGCGGACGACCGTGATCGAGCCGCAGCCGACGCGCGACCACACCGAGCTGATGCTGCGCGCCGCCGGAGTGACGGTGACGACGAGGCCGCAGTCGGTGAGCATCGATCCGCCCGAACGCCTGAGCCTCGGCTCGGTCGACGTGCCGGGCGACTTCTCCTCGGCGGCGCCCTTCATCGTCGCGGCGACGCTGATCCCCGAGTCGCGGATCACGATCCACGACGTCAACCTGAACCCGCGGCGCACGGGGCTCCTCGACGTGCTCGAACGGATGGGTGGCCGCGTCGGCATCCTCACACGCCGCCGGATCGGCGCCGAGCAGGTGGGGGACATCGAGATTCGCTCGGCAGAGCTGACCGCGACGACAGTCAAGAGCGACGAGGTGCCGCTGCTGGTGGACGAGCTACCGCTCTTCGGGTTGCTCGCGGCGCACGCGCACGGTGAGAGCTGGGTCTACGGCGCCGGCGAGCTGCGGCACAAGGAGACCGACCGGATCGAGGCGCTCGTCGACGCCCTGCGCGCGATCGGCGTGCGTGCGAAAGGGCATGAGGAGGGCTTCTCCGTCACCGGTGTCCCGGCCCGCCCGAAGGGCGGCAAGGTGGACTCCCGGGGCGACCACCGGATCGCCATGCTCGGCGCTGTTGCAGGGCTTTCGTCGCGCGAGGGCGTGGAGGTGCTGGACGCGGAGAGCGTCGGAGTATCCTTCCCCGGCTTCTACGACCTGCTGGAGCAGATAACCAACCGATGATTGTCGCCATTGATGGACCGGCCGGAGCCGGCAAGAGCACCGTCGCCCGCAAGCTCGCGGAGCGGCTCGGCTTCCGCTACCTCGATACCGGCGCGATGTACCGCGCGCTGACCTGGCTCGCGATTCGCGAGGCGCTTCCGCTCGCCGAGGGCGAGCCGCTCGGCGAGCTGGCGCGAAAGAATCCCGTCACCTTCGACGAGGCCGGCCGCGTGTTCATCGGCGGCTGCGACGTCACCTCCGCGATCCGCCAGTCGCGGATCGATCGGATGGTTCCTGTGGTCGCGCGGCATCACGACGTGCGCGAGGTCATGCGTGAGCGTCAGCGCGAGCTCGCCGCGCAGGGGAACGCGGTGATCGAGGGCCGCGACATCGGCACCGTCGTTGCGCCGGGCGCCGAGGTGAAGGTCTATCTCCAAGCCGACCCGGCCATCCGCGCCTCCCGCCGTCAGGCGGAGTGGCCCGACATCGGCGCCGACGCGCTCGCCACCGACCTGCGCTCACGCGACGAGTCGGACAGCGTGCGCATGCAGCCGGCAGAGGACGCCGAACTGATCGACACGACGGATCTCGAGGTCGAGGACGTCGTCACGCGCATCGAAGAGTTGATCCGCGCGCGCTCGCTCGCAACGTCGTGAGCTCCTCCAACCTCGCCTGGGCCCTCGGCCGCCGGTACATGGGCTGGCCGGCGCTCCTTGCCACGCGCGCCCGTGCGTACGGGCGCGAACGCGTGCCGAAGACCGGTGGGCTCGTGTACGCGGTGAACCACATGCACTGGCTCGACATTCCGCTGGTCGGCGCTCTTTCGCCGCGGAACATCGACTTCGTCGCGAAGGTCGAAGCCGTCCGCGTGCCGGGCATCGGCCGCTTCCTCGAGTGGCCCGGCACGATCGCCGTGCGGCGCGGGGAATCCGATCGCGTTGCGGTGCGCAAGATGCTCGAGTCCGCGCGCAGCGGGCGCGTCGTCGGTCTCTTCGTCGAAGGTACGCGGCTCAAGACGGGCCGCCCCGGGACAGCCCAGCCGGGTGCAGCGATGGTCGCGATCCAGGCGGGTGTCCCGGTGATCCCGATGGCGATCTACGGCACGCAGTTCTGGAAGCCCACACATCCGGCGCCTTGCTCGATCGCGTTCGGCGAACCGCTGCGCTTCGACGACCTGCCGAAGAACGGCCGCGGCTACAAGGAAGCGACGGTCGAGATCGAGCGGCGCATCAACGTTCTCTTCGACTGGCTGGCCGAGGTGCACGCCAAGGGCCGCCCGAAAGGCCTGGTCCCACCGCTATGACCGACGAGCAGGATCATCCCGAGCTGCAAGAGCCGGAGGCCGAGCCGGTCAACCTGATCGGCACGGTCGCGATCGTCGGCTTCCCGAACGTCGGCA
>JAOPYY010000244.1 GCA_025964395.1 Actinomycetes bacterium
GGCCGAGTGGTGTGGCCCGTGCCACGCCGTCTCGCCGGTTCTCGACCGGATCGCCGACGAGCACGACGTGAAGCTCGTCAAGGTCAACATCGACGAGCAGCAGGACCTCGCGCAGCGCTACGGCGTAGCGTCGATCCCGTTCATGGTGCTCTTCGAGAACGGCGAGCCGCAGGCGTCCGCAATCGGCGCCATGCCGAAGGGCTCGCTCGAGAAGGCTCTGGGTCTGGCGGCGGTGGAGGCTTAGGCCTCCCCGCTCCCACCCTTAGCTCTTGCCCTCAGCTCTTACGCAGACGCTTCGTCGAGGAAGCTCAGGAAGGCGAGGTGCTTGGCGAGGTAGTTCTCGATCGCCTGCATGCCGCCCTCGGCCCACTCTTCGATCCAGGTGTCCGAAAGGTCGTCGTCGATCCGGTGGAGGAGGCCGCGGTCGTCCATCGCTGAGATGATCGTCCGCGGGCCGGACGTAGGCATGAGCCGAACGGCCCATCTTTCGCAATCCTCATGCCCAGGTATAGGGGTCACGGTGCCCGGGTTCCTGATCGTCAATTCCCGCTCAGGCAGCGGCAACCGGATCGAGGAGCTCGTGCGCGAGGCGGAGGCGCGCGGGGTCGCGGTGCACGTGCTCGAGGACGGCGACGACATTCCTGAGCTCGCCCGGCGCGCCGACGCGGACGCCCTCGGGATCGCGGGGGGCGACGGTTCGCTCGCGGCGGTCGCGGAGGTCGCCCTGGAGCGGGGGCTCCCGTTCGTGTGCATCCCGTTCGGCACGCGCAACCACTTCGCGCGCGACATCGGCCTCGACCGCAACGACCCGATCGGGGCGCTCGACGCGTTCGCACACCGCGAGGTGCGCGTGATCGACGTCGGTCGCGCGAACGGGCGCCTCTTCATGAACAACGTGTCGCTCGGGGCCTACGCGCGGCTCGTCCACCGGCGGGAGCGGCACCGGCGCCGCAGCGATGCGTTTGCGCGTCTCCGCGCGTTCGCGATTCTCGCGCAGAACCGGCGCCCGCTCGGGATCACGATCGACGGGCAGTCGCTCGACGCCCGCGTTGTGCTCGTCTCCAACAACGCCTACACGCTCGACCTGTTCTCGATCGGCGAGCGCGAGCGACTCGACGGTGGCCGGCTGCATCTCTACGTGCCAACGGGGCTCGTTCGTCGCGCGTGGGTGGAGCGCGAGGCGGAGAAGTTCGTGATCGGCGCCGCCGGCGGAAAGCTCGAATCGGCCGTGGACGGTGAGCCCGAGGTGCTCGACACGCCGATCGAGTTCACGATCGTGGCTCGAGCGCTACGCGTCCTCCTACCGCGCCGCCCAGGCGCGTAACACCTTCTCCTGTCCCGGAAACGCCATCTCATCGGGCAGCGCGTCGCGCGCGAACCAGCGCAGTTCCTCGACGTCGTCCGCTGCGACCGGCTCACCCTCGCCGCGCACGATCCACGTGACCGAGAACACGTGCCGGCCGTCGTACGGCTCGATGTCGATGCGCAGCAGCTCGACCGGCTCGACCTCGAGTCCCGTTTCCTCCACGAACTCCCGGCGCAACGCGTCGATCGGCTCCTCCGTCTCGTTGACGAAGCCGCCCGGGAGATCCCAGTGGCCGCAGCGCGGCTCATGAGCTCGGCGCGCCAGCAGGACGCGCCCGTCGCGTTCGAGGATGCCCTGCACGCCCGGGATCGCGTTCGCCCAGTACCGCTCGCCACACGTCGCGCAGGCGAGATGGTCGTCGACCGTGTTGAGTTCTCCTCCACACCGGGGACAGAACTGCCAGTTGTCGAGCGCACCCATGAGGAGGACATGATGGAGAATCCGGACCCGACGGAGCTGGAGCAGGAGCTCGCAGCCACCGAACGGCAACAGGAAGAGGAAGACATGCGCGGCACGACGGACGCCGACGACGAGGACAACCTGCCCGCTGAGGAGGAGTAGTTGGCGCGCGTCGTCCTGCTCCATTCCGCGCTCGGCGATTCACGGCTGTGGAAGCGCCAGGTCCCGGCGCTCGAGCGCGAGCACCACGTGCTTGCGCCCGACCTGCCCGGCTGGGGCGAGAACCCACTGCCGACCGAGCCGTTCTCGCTCGTCGAGTTCACGGCGGAGCTCCTGCCGGCGGTGCTCGTCGGCAACTCGTTCGGCGGCGCGGTCGCGTTGCGGACCGCGCTCGCCCATCGCGACAAGGTCGAGCGGCTCGTGCTGATCGCTGCCGGCCTCCCCGCGTGGGACTGGACCGAGGAGATGCGCGGCTACTTCGAGACGGAGGAGAAGGCGATCGAAGCCGGCGACCTCGACGCGGCGACCGAAGTGAACATGGAGTTCTGGGTCAAGCCGGAGCACCGCGACGAGGTCCGGCCGCAGCAGCGGCGTGCGCTCGAGCTCCAGACCGCGCACGAGGAACCGGAGCTGCTCTGGCCCGAGATGGGCTCCCTCTCGAAGCTCGAGATGCCGACGCTCGTGATCGTCGGCACCGACGACCACGCCGACTTCCACGCGATCGCCGAGCATCTGGCGAACGGGATCCCGCACGCCGACCTGGCGATCGTCCCGGGTGCGGGCCACCTCGTCGGGGTCGACCAGCCCGAAGAGCTGAACGCGCTCCTCCTCGAGTTCCTGTCCGAGTAAGTAACAGTCTGTTACAAGCGACCTTCGACCCGCGCCAACGCAGTTCGAAGGGCTAGTAACAGTCTGTTACAAGCTGCTCAGGTCAGCTCAGACAGGACCGCATCCGACAAGCGCGGCCACGCGTCCGCCGCCCAGTCGCCGAACGCAAGGTCGGTCAGGCAGGCGAGCGCGACGCCGGCGTCCGGGTCGACCCAGAGGAACGTGCCGCTGCGGCCGAAGTGGCCGTACGTGCGCGGCGAGTTGTGGGCGCCCGTCCAGTGCGGCGACTTGGCGTCGCGCAACTCGAGGCCGATGCCCCAGTCGTTCGGCTCCTGGCGGCCGAAGCCCGGCAGCACGCCGGAGAGCCCCGGGAACTGAACCATGCGCGCCTCATCGAGCGTCTCCTGCGCGATGCGCTCTGGCCGCTGCAGCTCGCGCGCGAGCGCGACGAGGTCGCCGAGCGTGCCCACGACGCCCGCGCCCGCCGAGCCCTCGAGCACCATGCCCGTGCCCTCCCACACGCACGCGAAGTACTCCGGGAACGGCATCTGGGCGCGCTCCTCGACATAAGCCGCGGCGACCTCGAACCCGTAGTTGGAGTAGATGCGCCGCGTCCCCGGCCGCGCGATCGGGGCGCCGTGCTCGAACGGGAGCCCCGAGGCGTGAGCGAGCAGGTGGCGGAACGTCGACCCCGGCGGGCCCGCAGGGTCGTCCAGCTCGACGACCCCCTCCTCGGCGGCAACGAGCATCGCAACCGCCGTCGCGAGCTTGCTCACCGACGCCCAGGGGAATCTGCGCTCCACCTCCCCATGCATCGCCTCGACCGCGCCGGTCACAGCGACGGCCACGTTCTCGCAGGGCCACCCTTCGACCTGGCGCAGCGCGTCCACGGCGGCGACACTACCCACGTGGAGCATCAGCGCATCGCCTCAGGGGCGGCACTGGAGGGGCGGTATGGCTACTCGCGCGCCGTACGCGTCGGCGACCGCGTGTGGGTCGCGGGCACGGCGCCGATCATGGCCGGCGACGCCGACCCGCCGGAGACGGCGTACGAGCAGGCCAAGGTCTGCCTCGAGATCATCGAGCGCGCGCTCGCAGAGGCGGGCGCATCACTCGACGATGTGGTGCGCACGCGCATCTTCGTGACCGACGCCGCACACGCAGACGACGTCGGGCGGGCACACGGCGAGGCGTTTGCTGTGGCGCGTCCCGCATTGACGGGGATCGTCACCGAGCTGCTCGATCCGCGTTGGCTCGTTGAGATCGAAGCCGAGGCCGTGATCGGTGAGGCCTGAAACTCCCCGCAGCAGGAGATACTTGACTCTGTGAAGCAGATCTTCCCCCCATCGATCACCGGCCAGGGCGCGGACGGCCTCGGCGACGCGCCGGCCAGCGTGCTCGACCACTCGTTCGGGAAGAGCGACCCGTACACGCTCGGCGTCGAGGAGGAGTACATGTTGCTCGACCCCGAGACGTGGGATCTCGTGCAGCACATCGACTCGGTGCTCGCCGCGGTCGCGCACGCCGGGGAGCACCAGGACCGCATCCACGCCGAGCTGATGCAGTCGGTGCTCGAGGTGACGACGCCGGTCTGCCGCACGGCAGGCGACGTCTACGAGGCCCTCGCACAGCTGCGCGGCTACGTCGCGGAGATCGCACGCTCCGAAGGCTGCCGCTTCGGCTCGGCCGGGACGCATCCGTTCAGCCTCTTCGAGCGCCAGCGCATCACCGCACGCGACCGCTACCGCCAGCTCGTCGACCAGCTGCAGTACGTCGCGCGCCGCGAGCTGATCTTCGGCATGCACATGCACGTCGCGGTCGACGACCCGGAGAAGGTGATCCAGGTGATGAACGGGCTCCTGCTGCACCTCCCGCAGATGCTTGCGCTGTCGGCAAACTCGCCGTTCTGGCGCGGCGAGCCGACCGGGCTCTCGTCGAGTCGGCAGATGGTGTTCGCGGCGTTCCCCCGCTCCGGGCCTCCGCCGCGGTTCAAGGACTACGCCGACTACGCAGAGGTCGTCGGCCAACTGGAGCGCACGGGCTGTATCGCCGACTACACGCACATCTGGTGGGACATCCGCCCGCACCCGCGGCTCGGGACGATCGAGATGCGCGTGTGCGACGCTGTCACGCGGCTCGAGGACGTCGTCGCGATCGCGGCGTTCTTCCAGGCGATCGTGAAGATGTACTGCGAGCTGCACGAGTCCGGCAAGGAGATCCCGAGCTGGCACCGCATGCTCACGACCGAGAACAAGTGGCTTGCCGCGCGCTATGGGCTCGAGGCGCCGATCATGGATCTCGCGACCGGCCGCCGGAACCGCGTGCCCGTCGCGCAGATGATCCGCCGCACACTCCGCGACGTCGAGCCGCACGCGCGCGAGCTCGGTTCCGAGGGCGAGCTCGAAGGCATCCGCGACATCCTCTCGCGCGGCAACGGCGCCGACCGCCAACTTCGCGTGTGGAACGCGAACCGCGACATCGTCGAAGTCGTGCGCGAGGTCTCGGCCGCGACCGAGGCCGCGGCCGAGCGCACCGCGGTCTAGCGCGGCCGCAGCGAGCTGACGCGGCTCCGCTGACCGAGCACCCAAAGGTGCTTCTGGTCGGGCGAGTACGCCATGGCGATCGCAACGTGCGTTGGCCCCGTGACGATCCTTCGCTTGGCGAGGACGAGGAACCAGATGTGGTTCGCGTCGGTGAACGCGATGCGCTCGCCGTCCGGCGACATCACCGCCGTCGCGGTCGCGGTGTTCCACGAATTGACGCGGAAGCGGTAGGCGTCGATGACCTTCCGTGACTGGATGTCGATGTTCGCCACGCGCCCGTAGCCCGCGCTGACGGCCCAGAGATGCCTGCCGTCCGGGTCGAGCACCATCGTCCACGTCGCGGCCGAGTCCCAGCTGCCGGTCCCCGGGAGGTCGACACAGCGGGCGGTCGCGTCACGCGTGTCGAGCACGTGCACCATCGCCCCGCCGTTCGGCCCGACGTAGAGCGTGAACAGGTAACGGCGGTTCGCCGACGAGAGCCGCGACCACGGCGAGCCCCAGATCGTCGACGATGCCTTCGGATCTTGTAACGGGGCCTCGTCGAGCGCGCCTGAACGGAGATGCATCAAGCGGATCTGGTAGCCGTGCTTCAGGTAGCGAACGAGGAAGAGGTTGTCGCCGCTGAGCGCGTCGAACGTCCAGCGATTGCCGCCCAGCTTCACCATCCGCTGCGCCGTCGGCGACACGACCGCAAACGTCGTCGAGCGCTGCTGCGTGCGCGACAAGACGGCTTGCCATCCGTCCTGTGCAACGCCGACGAGTTGGAACGCCCCGTGCTGTTGAACGACGGCGTCGCGCAGCCGCTCGCCCGTCGTCAGGGAGTACCACGTGAGGAGCGAGCCGTGCTGGTGGACGAGCACGTTGCCGCTCACGACTCCCGCCGGCAGGCGCCACCGCGTCGTGCCTGTGCGCAAGTCGATCACGCGAAGCGGCTTGTCGACGCCGTTTCGGACCGCCAGCATCGAACCGCGCGCGAGCGTGAACTGGCTCGGCGAACAGTCGAGCGGCGAGCAGGCGCCGGCGCGCGAGGCCCCGGGCATGAACGCCGCCAGCAGCACCGCGACGAGGATCAGGCGCTTCATCAGAGTGCGGGGAGCGCCGTGACGTGTTCAGTGTTGTCGAAGACCCACAGCGTCGTTCCGTCGGGCGCGTAACCGATCGCAATTGCGCCGTGCGGCGTGCCCTCAACGACCTTGCGCGCGGCCAGCGAGACGTAGAAGATCTTGCCCCCCGTTCCGACCGCCATCCGCGAACCGTTTGACGACATGGCGGAGACCGACGTCGCCGGCCCGTTGGGCGCCGGGAACGAGGTCTTCTTGAAGCGGAACGAGACACGCACCTTGCGGGTGCCGACGTCGATGCCTGCGACGCGGCCCAGCCCCGGACTCACGGCCCAGAGCGTCTTGCCGTTCGGCGAGAGCTCCATCGCCCACGTCGACGACGCGTTGAAGCTGCCGGAGCCCGGAAGGTCGATGCACCGCGCGGTGGCCGTCTTCAGGTTGAGCTGGTGCACCATCGCGCCACCGTCCGAGCCGATGTAGAGCGTGAAGAGATACTGGCCGTCGCGCGAACCGATGCGCTCCCAGGCCTGACCCCAGATCGTCGAGCTTGCCTTCGGATCCTTGAGCGGCTTCGCGGCCAGCGTGCCGGCAGCGAGGTCGTAGAGCCGTACCTCGTATCCGGAGCTCAGGTACTTCAGCAGGTAGAGCGAGTCGCCGCTGAGAGCGTCGAAGTCCCAGTTCCCCGCGGGCAGGACGATCCTCTGCTCTTTCGACTGCGAGACGACCACGACCGTCGGCGTTCCCGTCGACGGGCGCTGCATCAACACAGCGCGCGTCCCGTCCTGCGAGAGGCCGGTGAGATACAAGCTGCCTGCGGACCCGGCCGCGACCTTCGCCTTGCCGATTCTTTGTCCGGTCAGCGCGTCGTGCCACGTGACTTCGTTCGAGGCGCTCTGCTCGACCAGCGTGTGGCCGACGAGGATCCCCGACGGGAGCCGCCACTTCACGGAACCGTCGCGCAGGTCGACGATCTGGGCGACCCCACTTACTCCACTGGGACGCGCAGCGAGGAGGTCGTTGCCGATAGACGCGCCGCTCGCAGCACACGTGAGCGGGCTGCAGTAGGCGGCGGGGGCGGCACCCGGCAGGCCGGCCGCGAGGACGAGCAAGCTGATGAGCGCGAGTCGTTTCATGCGACGAATACGTCCGCTGGACCGCGGGAGGTCCCGTAGCCGTATGGACCTCATGCGGTACTTCCGTCGTAGAGTCGTCGGGTGGCAGAGCGCGCCTGGATCAAGGGTGCCCAGCAGGGGTCTGTCGCCGACCTCGAGCGGCTCTTTCGCGAGCACTGGCCTCGCGCCTACCGCGCTGCCCACCTCGTCACCGGCGACGCCGCGGCCGCCGAGGACATCGCGCAGGAGGCGTTCCTGGCTGCGGTGCGCAACCTCGACCGCTTCGACCGCCGCCGGCCCTTCGGCCCGTGGCTGCACCGCATCGTCGTCAACCGCGCGATCGACTGGACGCGGGCACGGAAGCTGCGCGCCGAGGTCGAGCTCGGGGACTACCTCCCCGCCGCACCGGCCCCGGAGCGGGACGGGAGCGCGCTGGCCCGCATCGCCGAGCTGCCTGCCGAGCACCGGGCAGTCGTCGTCCTCCGCTACGTCCTCGAGTACACGCCCGGTGAGATCGCCGAGCTGCTCGACATTCCGCGCGGCACTGTCAATTCCCGCCTGCGCCGAGGTCTCGACCGCATGAAGGCGGACGCGGGATGAGAGACGCCGAGCAGCGCGCTTGGGCGGTCGTCAAGCAGGCGTTCGAGGAGCGCTCGCCGGCGCCTGCGCGGAAGCGCCGGCCGCTCGTGCCTGCGCTCGTCGCCGCTGCGGTGATCGCCGTCGCCGCCGCGATCGCGACCCCGCCGGGACACGCCGTCTTCCAGAAGGTGCGCGAGGCGGTCGGCGTGCAACAGGCCGAGCCGGCGCTGTTCTCACTGCCGAGCAAGGGACGGCTGCTCGTCGTCTCGGCCGATCACGGCGGCGTCTGGCTGATCTACGACAACGGCCTCAAGCGGCGCATCGGCTCGTACACGGACGCGCAGTGGTCGCCGCACGGGCTCTACGTGATCGCGACGACACCGAACCAGCTCGTTGCGCTCGACGTCGAAAACGGCGTCCGCTGGACGCTGCCGAGGCGCGCCTCGTGGCCGCGTTGGGAAGGCACGCGCACCGACACGCGGATCGCGTACCTGACGCCCCTCGGCCTGCGCGTCGTCGCCGGCGACGGGACCGGAGACCATCTGCTCGACCCCCACGCGCAGGGCGTGCCGCCCGCCTGGGACCCGCTGCAGCTGCACACCGTCGCGTACGTCTCCAGCGGCGCGATCGAGTTGCGCAACGCCGACACGGGGCACCTGGTCTGGCGCGCGCCGATTACGGTTCTGCCGACCGACCTCGCCTGGTCGACGGACGGCCGGTACCTCGCCGTCACCTCGGCGCACAAGGTGATCGTGCTGACGCAGAGCGGACGCGTGCACCGCACCGTGACGACTCTCGGTGACCGTTTCGTGAACGCCGCGTTCCAGCCACGGACGCATCGTCTCGCGCTGTCGCTGCGCACTGCGACGGGCAGCGAGGTGCGCGTCGTCGACGTCGATCGTCCGGGGCAGGCCCGCACCCTCTTCGCAGGTCCGGGGACGTTCGGCAGCACCGTCTGGTCGCCCGACGGCCGCTGGCTGCTCGTCGGCTGGCCGACCGCCGATCAGTGGCTCTTCCTGCACGGCTCGCGCGTCCACGCCGTCGGCAACATCAGGGAGCAGTTCCCGCGGCGCGACCACCAGCCGCCGGTGTTGCAGTTCGACGGCCGCTGGTGCTGCGCTGGTGCTGCCTAGAGGCCCGCTAGTCTCGGGGCGTGCTCCAGGCAGGCGAACGGGTCCCCGAGGTCACGGTCTTTCTCGGCCCGAACGAGCCCGTGACGATGGCGGAACTGCTCGAGGATGGGCCGAAGCTGCTCGTCTTCTACTTGTTCGACTGGTCCTCCACCTGAACGAATGAGATGGAGCTCCTGCGTGACAGGAGAGCGGCGTTCGATGAGACGGGAGTGCAGCCCGTGGGGATCTCGCGCGACTCGCCGTGGTGCCACATCGCCTGGACGCAGGCGCTCGACCTGAACTTCGGCCTGCTGTCTGACTTCAATGGCGAGGCCGTGCGCGGCTTCGGCATCGGCCACGAGTTCCGCGGCTTCCGCGACGTCGCGCAGCGCTCCGCGTTCCTGATCGACGAGTCGGGGATCGTGCGGAACGCCTGGTACTACGACACCGGCGACGTGCCGGACGTCGACGAGTGGATCGTGGCCTGCACGGCTTTGAAGAGCGTCACTTGATCTCGTCCGGCTGACCTGTCCTAATCGGGGCCATGGACACTCCTGCACCGGTGCCGGCCGAGGAACGCAACTCCGGCACCCTCACGTACGCATTGCTCGCGATCGTCCTCGTCGTCGCAGCGATCTTCGCCCTCAACTCGACGGCAGTGCCTAACCACTGGTACGGGCTGTTCAAGGCAATTCACGTCACGTTCGCCGTGTTGTGGGTCGGCGGCGGCGCGATGATCACGATCCTTGCGATCGTCGCCGAGCGCGCGAACGATCCGCTGCACATCGCGCAGGTCGCGCGTCAGGCGGCGACGGTCGGGGAGAAGTTCTTCGCCCCGGTCGGCCTCGTCACATTCCTGATGGGTCTCGCGATGATGTTCAACACGAACTGGGGCTGGGGGAAGTTCTGGGTCGTGATCGGACTCGTCGGCTACGCGGCGACGTTCGCGATCGGGATCGGCCTGATCGCTCCGACCGTGAAGAAGCTCCAGGCGATGATCGAGGCGAAGGGACCCACGGATCCCGACGCGATCGCACTGATCAAGAGGGTCATGCTGATCACCCGCGTCGACTCGGCCTTGCTGCTGCTGGTCGTGCTCGACATGGTGACCAAGCCGTTCAGCTAGCGCTAGGTCAGGAACTCACGAATCTGGTTCGGCTGACACCGAATCAGGTTCGAATGTGATCGGGGCCATCGAGGCCCCGATCACATTCCCATCGCGTGGTAGCCGGCGTCGACGTACAGCGTCGTGCCGGTCACGTTCTTCGCGTCGTCGCTCAGGAGGTAGGCGGCCGCGGCGCCGACGTCGTCGGAGTCGATGTGACGGTGGAGCGGCGCGC
>JAOPYY010000249.1 GCA_025964395.1 Actinomycetes bacterium
GAAGACGCCGATGTCAGCGTCGAGGAGAAAGCGACCGCGGCCGCCTAGGTAACGCTGCATGAGCGAGCAGGACCCGATCGAGATCGCGGCGCGCGCGCTTCAGCGCCGCGACCGCTCGCGGCGCGACGTCGCGGAGCGGCTCGCCCGCGCCGGCATCGACGAGGAGGCACGGAACGACGCGCTCGAGGCACTCGAGCGCGTCGGGTACGTCGACGACGACCGGTTCGCGGGGTCAAGAGCGGAGGCTCTCGCGAACCGGGGCTACGGCGACGAGTGGATCCGGCACGACCTGGGCGAGCACGGCGTCAACGGCGAGGCGGTCGCGGAGGCGATCGCGGCCCTCGTGCCGGAGGCGGAGCGGGCGAGGGCACTGGTCGAACGGCTCGGGCGCACGGCGAAGACCGGCGCCCAGCTGGCCCGAAAGGGCTTCAGCGAGGACGCGCTTCAGGCGGCGCTGGGGATCGAGACCGAGTACTGACCCCACGAACTGACGAGTTGCGGCAGGTGCAGGCTGGGTTGTAGAGTTCACCTTCTATTCATTCCATTTTTGCCTGCATAACGCAGATTCCGCTGACTTCTTACGCTTTTTTGAAACCACTTCTGTCACTTCGATCCCCCAGGCACCACCCCCAGGGCGCCACGCCTCTCTTCAACCAGCGACCCTGACCTGAGATCGAATGGCACCGGCTGCCGAGCGCAGCGCGGTGCCGGAGACGCCGAGCGGCGGACACGCGTCGTGCGGGCGACCAGCCCGTAGGAGCGCCCATGCTCGTTGTCGTGGCAGTCGTGATCGCAGTCGCCGCCGGAATCGCCGGCACGTTGGCCGCGCTGCGCCTGATCGGCGGCTCCCGCCTGGACTCGGCGCGCCGCGATCGGGGCCTGCTGCTCGACGAGGCGAGGCGCGACGCGGAGGTGACACGCCGCGAGGCCGGGATCGAAGCGCGCGAGCAGGCGATCAAGCTCCGGGCCGAGCTGGAGTCCGAGCTCCGCGAACGCCGCGACCAGGTCGTGAAGATCGAGGAGCGCGTGATCGCGAAGGAAGACGACATCGATCGGAAGCTCACCGAGCTGATCCGCCGGGAGCAGGGCGTCGCCGACCGCGAGGTGCACCTCCGCCAGCTGCAGGAGGACATGAAGGAGCTGAAGGACGCGCACAAGCGCGAGCTCGAGCGCATCGCCGGCATGACGAGCGGCGAGGCGCAGCGGCGGATCCTCGACGACTCGCAGGAGCAGGTGCGACACGAGCTCGCGGGCCGGGTCCGTCAGATGGAGGAAGAAGCTGCCACCGAGGCGAAGCGGCGTGCGCGCAACCTCGTCGCCGACGCGTTGCAGCGGGTCGCCGCAAGCGCCGCGGCGGAGACGACGGTGACGCTCGTCGAGCTGCCCTCTGACGACATGAAGGGCCGCATCATCGGCCGGGAGGGGCGCAACATCCGCTCGCTCGAGCACCTCACCGGCGTCGACTTCATCATCGACGACACACCGAACGCGGTCGTCCTCTCGTCGTTCGACGGCATCCGCCGCGAGATCGCGCGGATGACGCTGCTCAAGCTGATCGAGGACGGGCGCATCCACCCGACCCGGATCGAGGAGATGTACTACCTCTCGAAGGCCGAGCTCGACGAGCACATCCGTCAGGCCGGCGAACAAGCGGTGTTCGAGGCGAATTGCGGCGAGTTCAACGAGGAGCTCGTCAAGATCCTTGGACGGCTCCGCTACCGCACGAGTTATGGCCAGAACGTCCTCAAGCACACACTCGAGGTCGTCCAGCTCGCCGGGATCATGGCGGCCGAGGTCGAAGCGTCCGTCAAGACCGCCAAGCGCGCAGCACTGCTGCACGATCTCGGCAAGGCGATGACGCACGAGGTCGAGGGGTCGCACGCACAGATCTCCACGCAGCTCGCGCGCCGCCACGGCGAGAGCCCGGCCGTCTGCCACGCGATCGAGGCACACCACTACGAGGTGCAGCCGCAGACGGTCGAAGCGGTGCTGCTGATCGCCGCGGATGCGATCTCCGCCTCGCGCCCGGGCGCGCGGGGCGAGAGCCTCGACCACTACGTCAAGCGTCTCGAGTCGCTCGAGAGGCTCGCCGCGAACCATCCGGGGGTCGAGAAGGTCTATGCCCTGCAGGCGGGGCGCGAGATCCGCGTGCTTGTGAAGCCGCACGAGATCGACGACGACGGCGCGGTGCTGCTCTCACACGAGATCGCGCGTGAGATCGAAGAGCACCTCGAGTACCCGGGTCAGATCAAGGTGACGGTGATCCGCGAAAGCCGTGCCGTCGACGTCGCGTCAAACAAGGTCGAGCACCGCCGTGCCGGCCCCGTGACGACCGAAACCGTGGGCGACGAACCACCGATCGAGCACGTCGACGCGGCCTAGCGCGCGGCCGCACCCCGACCACAGGCCATACAGAGAAGAACCTGATTCGGTGTCAGCCGAACCAGATTCACGAGGGACCTCGGGGTCCGGTTCGCTCGTATTCCTCCCCATGCGGAGGATCGCCGTCCTCGCGACCTTGCTCGTCGCAGCGGGCACCCTCACTGCGCTTGCCGTCGCAGGCCCGTACATAGGCCCGGCGTCGAAGACACACGCCCACGTGGGTGACGTGATTCACCTGAAGGCGGGCGCGGGCATCCGCATGTATGCGCTCCTGCCGCTTTACCTTGTTTCGACCAAGGACGCACTGCTACCGACACCGTGCAAGTTCAAGGGAGCGGACGGGATCTGCGAGCCGCGCGTGGGGGCTCCGCCTCGCGGTGGCAAGTACCACCGCATCGGGACGCTCAATGTGCGCCATGCGAACGACGTGACGATCACCTTCCGGGTGCCGAACCTCGCGCCGGGCAAGTATCTGTACGTCCTCTACTGCGGGCCTTGTTACACGGGGCGCGGCGGCAGCCTCATCGCGCAGTTACAGCCGCCGACGCTAACCGTCGTGCGCTAGCCCCGAACCTGATTCGGTGTCAGCCGAACCAGATTTGAGAGTTTCGACCCGAGCTCAGTGTGCGGTGTTTCCCCGATGCGCGTTGCAGCTTGGGGCCCGAGACTGAGGTATGAGATTGCGCAGCGTCGCTCTCGCAGGTACCGGCGTCCTCGGTGTGCTCTACGCGACACTGTTGCGACCGCGGATCCTGACGTGGGGTGCGACCGATGCGGAAGCTGGCGCGCGGTTGCCGGGCGACGAGTTGCTTGAGGACGCCGATGCGGTTGCGACCCGTGCGATCACGATCGAGGCGCCCGCTTCCGCTGTCTGGCCCTGGCTGGCGCAGATGGGACCGTCGCCGCGTGGCGGCGCCTACACGTACCACTGGATCGAGAACCGGCTCGGGCTCAACATGCACAGCTCCGACCACGTGCTCCCCGAGTTTCAACATCCCCAGGCGGGCGACACGATCGGCCTCGGCAAGCGCCAGATGCGAACTGAAATCGTCAAGCCGGGGCGGGTTCTTTCCACTCGCTCAGACGACGGGAACTGGGTTTGGACGTTCGTGCTCTCGGAGCACGACGGACGGACACGGTTGATCAGCCGCAACCGGTTCCGACT
>JAOPYY010000272.1 GCA_025964395.1 Actinomycetes bacterium
CGGCCCCGCCGCCTTCACCCAGACGATCGTCGTCTTCGTCTTCTTCTTCTTGCCGGTGCCCGTCGTCGTCTTGACCTTGACCGGCTTGAAGAGGACGTAGCCACTCGGGGTGCCGCTCTTCGCCACCGCCTGAACGCGAGAAAGGAGTTGGTAGAGGTTCGTCGTCGCGACCGGCGTGCCACTGACGGTCACCGACGGGGCGACGAGCGCAGGTTCGAGGTCGTAGAGCTCGAGCTGGGCCGTACTGCCGATGATCTGCGCGGCCTGCTCGGGGTTACGGACGCCGGCGAGCTGGATGACGATCTGGTCGGTTCCCTGCTTCCGGATCTCCGGCGAGGACACGCCGAGCTTGTCGACGCGGGTGCGCATGATCGACACGGCGCGGTCGAGGTCAGCGGAGGTGAGCTTGTGCCCAGGTGGCGGCTGCGCCTGCAGAACGACCTCGAGGCCACCCTGGAGGTCGAGGCCTTTCTTCACACCGCGGTGCCACGGCGAGCCGGGAGTGGCAAGCAGCGCCGTGCCCACGAGCGCGAGCACGATGAGGCCGACCAGGACGAGATGGGAGCGACGGGACGCCACGCGCCGCGTAGGTTAGCCGGGCGCCGGGGGGTCTTCGGGCTCGACTTCGACCTCAACCTCCCGCGCGACGGCCGCGACGGCCCGCCGGTCGAGGGTGGCGACGACGCCAGTTGCGATCTCAACCTTCACCGTGTCGTCTTCGAAGGCCTTGACGGTGCCGTGGAGGCCGCCCGCCGTGATGATCTCGTCGCCGACGGCGATCGAGTCCTGCATCGCGGCGTGGGACATCTTGCGCCGCCTTGCCGGCAGCACGAACAGGAGCCACGCCGCACCGAACACCACGATCAGGATCAGGAATCCGCCCACATCAACCTCTCGAGTCGCTGCCGCTTGAAGTCCGCGAACCCCCCGCGCTCGATCGCCTCGCGCGCGTCCTGGGTCAGCTTGATGAGGAAGCGTAGATTGTGGAGCGAGAGGAGGCGCAACCCGAGCACCTCGTTCTGGTTCACCAGGTGGCGGATGTAGGCGCGGGTGAACCGCGCGCAGGCGGGACAGTCGCAGCCTTCTTCGAGCGGCAGCTCGTCCCGCGCGAAGCGCGCGTTGCGGAGATTGAGCCGTCCTTCCGCCGTGAGCGCGCTGCCGGTGCGCGCCGTGCGCGTCGGGAGCACGCAGTCGAACATGTCGACGCCGGCCTCGATCACCTCGAGCACGCCTTCGGGGTCGCCGATGCCCATGAAGTAGCGCGGCTTGTCGGCCGGCATCAGCTGCGTCGTCCAGTCGGTCGTCTCGAACGTCAGCGCCCGGTCCTCGCCGATCGCGAGCCCGCCGATCGCGTTGCCGTCGAAATCGAGCTCGGCGATCTCCTCCGTCGAGCGTTTGCGGAGCTCGGGGTCGATGCCGCCCTGGTTGATCCCGAAGCGCAGCTGCCCTTCGGCGCGCGGCGCGTGTCGCTGTCGCCGCGCCCACTCGGTCGTGCGGCGCACCGCGTCCTCGAGCTTGCGTCTCGGTATTCCCGGCGCCGGGACCTGGTCGAGGCACATCGCGATGTCGCTCCCGAGGTTCGCCTGGATCTGCGCGGAGAGCTCAGGCGTGAAGCGCGCGGCCGCACCGTCGTAGACGTTGTTGAACGTCACGCCGTCGTCGTCGACCTTGGCGATCGTGTCGCGGAGCGAGAAGACCTGGAAGCCGCCGGAGTCGGTGAGGATCGGCGCGTCCCACGCCATAAATTGGTGCAAACCTCCCAGACCAGCAATGAGCTCGTCACCCGGGCGGAAGTGCAGGTGGTAGGTGTTGCCGAGCAGGATCTGCGCCCCCAGGTCGCGCACCTCATCCGGGTGCAGCGTCTTCACCGTCCCCTTCGTCCCGACGGGCATGAAGACCGGCGTGCGGATCACCCCGTGCGCCGTGCGCAACACCCCGGCGCGAGCCGCACCGTCGCTCGCTTGCACCTCGAAGACGGGCCCAGCCGAGCCAAGTCCCGTCGCCAAACGAGGGTCTTCGGACTGCGGCGAGCTATCCACGACGGATCACCAGCAGGGCTTTTGCACCCGCAGGACAGGTCGCGCCGAGACCAGTCTCGTCGCCAAACGACGTCACGGAAGTGTCACGAACAATCCACAGGTCACAGGATCAGCATCGCATCGCCGAAGGAGTAGAAGCGGTAGCGCTGCTCGACGGCCAGCGCGTAGAGGCGGCGCGTCTCCTCGACGCCGGCGAAGGCCATCACAAGTGCGAGGAGCGTCGAGCGTGGGAGATGGAAGTTCGTCAGTAGGTGGTCGACGCGGCGGAACTCGAAGCCTGGCGTGATGAAGAGCTCCGTGCGGCCGGCGGTCGCGCCGCCGTGCGCGAGTGTTTCGAGGACGCGCACCGTCGTCGTGCCGACTGCGAGCACGCGCTCGGCGGCGCGGATCCGCTCCCACGCATCCGGCGTGACTTCGTAGCGCTCGCCGTGGATGTGATGCGCCTCGACCGTCTCGGTCTGCAACGGACGGAACGTGTCGAGCCCGACGTGCAACGTCACGCGCTCGACTTCCAGCCGCTCGAGCACGCCGGGCGTGAAATGCAGTCCCGCCGTCGGCGCGGCGGCGGAGCCGCGTTCGCGCGCGTAGACCGTCTGGTAGCGCTCCGCATCCTCGAGCGGCTCCGTGATGTACGGCGGCAAAGGCACCGTGCCTTTGAAGTGCGGACCGTCAGGCTCGCCGTCGAGGCGCACGCGCCACCGCCCCTCGCCGAGATGCTCGAGCAGCTCGACGCTCCCGTACCGCCGTCCAGCGCGCAGCCGCCGTGTCGGGCGCGCGAGCGCCTCCCACACGTCGCCCTCGATGCGCTCGAGGAGCAGCACCTCGCCCCGCGGGTGCTCGATCGCGATCCGCCCCGGGACGACCCGCGTGTCGTTCACCACCGCCAGCGCGTCGACGAGATCCGGCAGCTCGCGGAAGATCCTGTGCTCGACGTCGCCCGTCGCACGCGAATAGACGAGCAGGCGCGATTCGTCGCGCCGTGCCGCCGGGTGCTGAGCGATCAGCTCCACAGGCAGGTCGTATTCGAGCTCGCGAGCGTCCATCCGACGAGGACGGTAGCTTCGCCCTGATGGATGAGATCCGTGAAGCACTAAAGGAAGGTCTGCGCGAGGAAGCCGCGCCCATCTCCCGCCGGCTCGCGGAGGTCAAGGGCCTCTCGAACAACGCGATCCGCCGGCTCGAGAACATCGAGGCGACGATCGAGTCGGAGCGGAGTGCCCGCGTCGACGACCTCGCCCTGCTCGTCGAACTGCTCACCGAGGGCTGGCGCGCGATGAACGCGCGGCTCGATCGCATCGAAGCGGCGCTCGAGCCGGCGAAGACCAACGTGGTCTCGCTGCGCGAAAGCGCATAGAGCGCTGCGCGAAAGCGCTTAGCTCTCGTCGGAGTCTGCGGGTAGCACGAGCTCGAAGCGGGAGCCCTTCCCCACCTCGGACTGGAGAGTGATCCGCCCGCCGAGCGCGGTCGAGATCTCCCTCGCGATCGCCAGCCCGAGCCCGGTGCCGCCCGCGCTCCCGGAGACGAACGGACGGAACAGCCGCTCGCGCGCCTCCGCCGGAATGCCGGGCCCGGTGTCCTCCACCGCGACGTGCACGGCGCCGTTCCGCTGCGCGAGCTCGAGCGAGATGCTGCCGCCGTCCGGCGTCGCCTTGAAGGCGTTCGAGAGCAGGTTCCCGACGACCTGCAGCACGCGGTCGCCGTCGGAGGTGATCACCGGCCTGTCACGCACCTCCTGCCGGTAGTCAATCGACCGGCGTTCCGCTTCTTCGCGGTAGCGCTCGAAGGCCTGGTCGAGCAGTTGCGCCATGTCCACTTCCTCGGTGAGCACGGTGAAGCGATGTGTGTCCAGCTTCGCGAGATCGAGGATGTCGCCGACGAGCCGCTCGAGCCGTTGCGCCTCCGCCTCCACCGTCTCGAGTGACTGGTGGCGTGACTCGGGATCCACCACCACGCCTTCGTCGAGCAACGCCGATACGTGACCGCGGATCGCGGTCAGCGGTGTGCGCACCTCGTGCGAGACCGACATGAGGAAGTTCCGCTCCATCTCCTCCACCTCGCCGAGCCGGTGAGCCATCTCCGCGATCCGCGAGCTCAGATGCCCGAGCTCTCCGGGCGCGGCGGGCACCGTGACGTCGTAGCGGCCGGAGGCCACTGCGTCGACCGCGTCGGAGAGCTGCAGCACCGGTCGAACGATGCGGCGCGAGAGGTACCACGAGAGCACGGCGGCAATGAGCAGTCCGAACGCACCCGCGATCGCCAGCCGCTCGATCAGGGGCGTGACCACCGAATTGACATCTGTCTTCGGTGTCGCGACGACGATCGCGCCGATCGTGGTGCTTTGCTTCGTGTTCGGATCTACGACCAGGATCGGGTTTGCCGCGCCGAGGAACTGCCGTTTCGCCCCGGGAGGGACGAACTCGAAGGTCAGCGACTTGCCGGAGATCCAGTCGACGGTCTGCGGCGGCAGGTGATCGAGGCCGACGAAACCCTGGCCGGGGAACAGACCCGGCCCGACGAAGTAGATCTTGTCGCCGGTCGCGAGCTGCAGATTCGGGGCCGCGAACGTCGGCGGCTTCCGGTCGTTCGACTTTCCCGTCTTCGGATCGACGTTGCCGTAGCTCAGGTCGACCGCACGCGCGTAGAGCACGGCGATCCCGTGCGCCTCGCGCCTCAGCTTCGTCAGGGTTTGGTCGCGTGAGTAGTCCTGGAACAGGCGGACACTGATCAGCGTCGTGATCACACCGGCGAGGACGATCCCCGCGAGGAACACGAGCGGCAGCCGGACGCGGAGCGATCCGAGCATCAGCGCTTAGGTGTTCGCCGTGTCCTTCTTGGCGTCCTTCGCGGGCGACACCTTGTAGCCCACCCCCCAAACGGTGACGATCGGCGATGCGTCACCGAGCTTGCGGCGGAGCTGGCGGACATGCACGTCCACGGTGCGTGTGTCGCCGGCGAAGGTGTATCCCCAGACGCGCTCGAGCAGCTGGTCGCGCGTCAGGACGAGCCCACGATGGTCGAGCAGCTCCCAAAGGAGATCGAACTCCTTCGGCGCGAGCTGAATCTCTTCGTCGCCGACCTTGACCTCGCGGCGGCCGGCGTCGATGTGGAGGTCGCCGTGCTCGAGCGTTTCGCTCTCGCGCTCACGCCGTTCGGGCGAAGCGCGGCGGAGGATCGACTTCACGCGCGCAACGAGCTCGCGCGGATTGAACGGTTTCGTCAGATAGTCGTCGGCGCCGACCTCGAGACCGATGATCTTGTCCACGTCTTCGTCGCGCGCGGTGAGCATCAAGATCGGCACGTCGCTCGTCTGGCGGATCCGCTTCGTGACCTCGATGCCGTCGATGTCCGGCAGCATCAGGTCGAGCACGATCAAGCCTGGCATCTCCTGCGCGACCTGCGCGAGCGCATCGGTGCCGGTTGCAGCCGTGCGCACGCCGTAGCCCGCGTTCTTCAAATAGAGGGAGACGAAGCTGGCGATCGAGCCTTCGTCCTCGACCACCAGGATGTTGGGCGTTGCGCCGCTCACGCTAGGGTGCCGGTGCCGACGGGACGCCGAAGCTGACTGTCTTCGTGCTGGATACGGGAAGAGGATTCCATTTTCCGTTGTTGTCCAGCGCGTACAAGCCTGGATCGGCAGCGTACGCGTCGCCGGTCAGCTGCACGGTTCCAACGCCGACCGCAGTGAGGTCGATCCCGAATCCCTTGAGCGCCAGCTTGACCTTCCCACTCGTCACGCGGAAGTGGAGATCCTTGCCCCTGTACGAGGTGACGTTCTCGGCCACGGGGACTGCCTCCGCGCCGCTGACGTAGACCGCACCGTCGCCCGGCACCGGATCGGTGACCACGAGCCTGCCCCTCGCGACCTGACCCCAGACGGTGCCGCGCGTCGTGTTGAGCACGATGTTGCCCGCCCCGTTGCTAATTTCCAGCACGCCGTCGCCCGTCGCGTATGAGGCTGCAAGAGCCGCAGGAACCGCGACGAGGCCGCAAAGCAGGGTGAGGCAGAGCCGGCGCATCGGCAAGGAACAGTCTTTCCTGCCGAATTATGCCCCGAATGATCGAAACGTAAGGACTTTTTGTAGGGCTCGCTGTAGCGTCGCCCTCCGTGAGGATCCCGCCGTCCGCCCTGTTCCTCGTCGCAGCAGCCTTCGCCTCCGACCTGTTTCCCTCGATCGGGCCGTCATTTTCGACCGTCGAGACGGTCGTGACGGTCGCCCTGGTCGTCATCCTCTACGACGGCGGGGCCTCGATCGGCTGGCGGCGCTTCCGGGCGGCGGCGGTGCCGATCGTGTCGCTGGGGATCCTGGGCACGTTCGCGACGGCCGGTCTGGTCGCACTGTTCGCGCACCTCCTCTTCGGTCTCGGCTGGCTGACGGCGGGGCTCTTGGGCGCGGCGATCGCCCCCACCGATCCGGCCGTCGTCTTCTCCGTGCTCCGCGGCGGCCATCAGATTCGCGGCCGTACGCGGACGATCCTCGAAGGCGAGTCCGGCGCCAACGATCCGGTCGGGATCGCGCTGATGCTCGGGCTGATCGCATTCGCCACACATGCAGACGCGAGCTTCTGGATCGTCGTGCGCGTGCTCTGCGAGCAGGTCGCGATCGGCCTGATCGCCGGGCTCGCGGGCGGCCTCCTCGAGCGGCGCCTCCTGCGGGTCGGCTGGCTGAGGACGCTCGTGCTCGTCGCGATCGTCTACGTCGTGGCCGACCTCGCGCACGGATCCGGGTTCCTGGCGGTGTTCGTGATGGGACTCGTCGTCGGCGACATCGAGGCGCCGTCGCAGTCGCTGCAGGACCGGCTGGCGTCCCTCGCGGAGATCGTCGCGTTCGTCGCGCTCGGCTTGACGATCCACATCTCAGGCATCGACGGCGGCCGTTGGGCGGAGGGGCTCGCGCTCGCCGCGTTCGTGGGGCTGCTCGCGCGGCCGGCGGTCGTCGGCGTGCTCCTCGCCCCGGTGCGGTTGCGCCACGGCGAGCGGCTATTCGTGATCTGGGGCGGGCTGAAGGGCGCAGTTCCGATTCTGCTAGCCGCGTTCGCCGTCACGCACCACGTGCACAACGCGGCGCGGATCTACGAAACGGTGTTCGTCGTAGTGCTCGCGTCCGTCGTTGTGCAGGGCGGGACGATTCCCGCGGCGGCGCGGCGGCTCGCCTCTACTACGCCACGCGTCGAACGTGCTGGCTGAGCCCGCCGGCCTGCACGTACTCATAGACGTCGACGACGCGCACCGCTCCGGCTTTGTGCGCGACGGGCTCGCAGACGACGCAGACGGTCTGGTCGCGGCGTGCCCAGCGCCACGTCCGGTAGCGCTCACCGGCGAGCAGGGTGCGGCGGCAGATCTGGCACATCGCCATCGCCCCTCACGGTAGGGCGCGGGTCGGACGGTCCCCTTAAAACTCGGCTCAGTAGCGGTAGAAGCCTTCGCCTGTTTTGCGGCCGAGTTTTCCGGCTTGCAGCATCCGCACGAGGCGCGCGGGCGGCGCCATGCGCGGTTCGCGCAGCTTCTCGTACAGCGCCTCGCTCGCGTGAACGTGCACGTCCGCGCCGACGAGGTCGAGCAACTCGCACGGCCCCATCGGCCACCCTGCGCCGTGCTTCATCCCCGCGTCGAGCGCCTGCGGAGTGACGCCCGCCTCGTCGAGCACCCGCACGCAGTCGTTGAGCAGGGGGATCAGCACGCGGTTGACGACGAACCCGGGCGTGTCGGAACAGCGGATCGGCGTCTTGCCGAGCTTCACGCCGAGCTCGAACGCGGCCTCGAAGACATCGTCGGCCGTGCGCTCCGCGCGAACGATCTCGACGAGCGGCATCAGCGGCGCCGGGTTGAAGAAGTGCATGCCAACAGCGCGCTCCGGCCGCTCGAGCACCGACGCGATCGAGGTCACCGAGAGCGCGGACGTGTTGGTCGCGAGGATCGTGTCGTCGCGGACAACCGACTCGAGCACCTGGAAGAGCTCGTGCTTCACCTCGAGGTCCTCGTACGCCGCTTCGATCACGACATCGCAATCGGCGAGATCGGCGAGCGCCGTCGTCAGGCTCAGCCGCGCGACCGCAGCGTCGCGTGCGCCCTGCTCGAGCGTTCCCTTCTCGACCTTGCGCGTCAGGAAGTGCGCGATCTGGTCGCGCGCCTTCTCCGCCCGCGCCATCTCCACCTCACGGCCGACCGTGTCGAAGCCCGCTTCGACCGCAAGCTGTGCGATGCCCGAGCCCATGGCGCCCAGGCCGACGACGCCGATCTTCACAGGCGCTCGACGACTCCTGCGATCGCCATGCCGAAGCCGACGCACATCGACGCGATGCCGTAGCGCGCGTCGCGGCGCTCGAGCTCGGAGACGAGCGTCGCGGTGATGCGCGCGCCGGTCGCGCCGAGTGGGTGGCCGAGCGAGATGCCGCCGCCGTTCGGATTGACGTCGCCCATGCGCTCCGCCAGCCGGAGGTCATTCACCGTTTGAAGGACAACGGACGCGAAGGCCTCGTTGACCTCGATCACGCCCATGTCGTCCATCGTCAGCCCCGCCTTCGCGACTGCCTTCTCCATCGCCTGCGGGTTGCCGTGGAGCATCCGCGTCGGGTCGACGCCCGCGATGCCGAAGGAGACGAAGCGCGCACGCGGCTGCAGGCCGAGCCGCTTGACCGCCGACTCGCTCGCGATCAGCACGGCGGCCGAGCCGTCGACGATCTGCGACGAGTTCCCGGCGGTCACGACGCCGTCGGGCCGGAACGCGGGCTTGAGCGAGGCAAGCGCTTCGGCGGAAGTCTCGCGCCGCGGAGCCTCGTCCACCGCGAACACGGCCGGCGCAGCCACGACCGCTCCCCCACTTTGTGTTGACTCAACCCTAAGTCGGGTCGAGCCGCCTACGACGTCCCGGAGCTCGATCGGGATGATCTCGCGCTCGAACTTGCCGGCGTCGGACGCGGCGAGCGCCCGCCGGTGCGACTCGAGCGAGTACGCGTCGACCTCCTCGCGCGTCAGGTGCCACTCGTCGGCGAGCAGCTCAGCCGAGGTTCCCTGCATCACGATCTCGTGGCGGTCGGTCACCTGTTCGGAGATCGAGCCGCCGTTCGAGCCCATCGGGACGCGCGACATCATCTCGACGCCGGCCGAAACGACGAGGTCGAGCTGCCCGGCCATGATCGCCGCGGCCGCGTTGAAGTTCGTCTGCATCGACGAGCCGCACTGGCGGTCGACGGTCGTCGCCGACACCTCGACGGGCCAGCCGGCGGCGAGCACCGCCATGCGCCCGACGTTCCAGCCCTGCTCCCCGATCTGCGTCACACAGCCCATCTGCACGTCCTCGATCTCGAGCGGATCGAGATCGTGGCGCGCAATCAACCCGTTCAGCACCTGCGCCGCCAGGTCGTCGCCGCGGATCACGGAGAGCGTCCCGTTCTTACGGCCGATCGGCGAGCGGACTGCGTCGACGATGAAGGCGTCCATTACGTCGAACTCTACTCCCGAGTGTTCAGTCCGCGAGCGCGGGCTCGAGCGCGAGCACCCGGCTCGAACGCCGCTCGAACCACAGGTTCACCGCGACGAACGAAGCGGTGGCGTAGGCCCACCCCGCGAGGCAGTCCACGACGTAGTGCTCACCCGAGTACACGAGGGCGAACGCCATCGCCGGCGGATAGAGCGCGAGCAGCGGCCGCCACCGACGCGGGATGAGCCGCCAGAGGTACAGCGTGACGAGCAACGCGTACCCCGCGTGCAGCGACGGCATCGCTGCGACGTTGTTCGCGTAGCTCTGTCCCTTCTCGAACAGCGACCCGTAGTGCGCGATCGGCACGTGATGCCAGACGATCCCGACGAGCCGGTTCGATTCCCCAATCGAGCCGTGACGCGCCGCGAGCCACGGCGGCACCGCCGGGTAGAGCGTGTACGTCGCGAACCCCGTCAGCGCGAGCACGCACACCATCGTCGCGAAGCGCGAGAACTTGTCGTGCGCCCACGTCCAGAGAATCGCGGCGACGACCAGCGTCGCGAAGAAGTGCGTCAGGTAGATGAACCACGTGAGGTAGTCCCACCACTGGAGGTGGTTCGCGCCGTCCCACAGGTGCGACTGCAACCAGACGGTCGGGATCGGCTTCCCGAACAGCGCAGCCTCGACCCGAACCTGCGGGACCTCACGCGCCTGGAACACGAGACCGTCGGCGAAGCCGCGCAACCGGTCGTAGATGAAGAGCACGAGGATGAACGGCGCCCACTCGATCACGAGCCGCGGCACGCGGCGCCGCAGGTCGGTGACGGAGAAGGCCGCCATCCCGATCGCGAACCAGACGAACACGAGGTCGTGCGACGTGGGAACGCCCACGCTGAAGACCATCGCCGCGGAGGCGACGACGTACGCAACAGGCACCCAGAACCTGAGTCCCCTCCTCCCGCTCACAGACGGCATCCTCGCATTACAGTTGAAATCGTGACAACGGCTGCCGACCACCCTCTGCTGATCGACGGCGAGCGCGTCGAGACGGGCGCGTGGACCGACGTGCGCTCCCCGTACTCGGGCGAGCTCGTCGGCCGCATCGCCAAGGGCGGCGCCGCCGAGACGCGCCGCGCCCTCGACGCCGCGGCGGCCGTGCTCGCGACCCCGCTGCCCGCGCACGAGCGCGCGCGGATCCTCGACACGACCGCACGCTTGCTTGCGGAGCGGCAGGAGGAAGCCGCGCAGCTGATCTCGGCCGAGGCCGGCAAGCCGCTCAAGGCGGCGCGGGTCGAGGCGCAACGTGCTGTCTCGACGTACACCTTCGCCGCGGTCGAGGCGCGCAAACTGACCGGCGAGACCGTACCGATGGACGCTTCACCGGCCGGCGAACGAAAGCTCGCGTTCACGATCCGGTTGCCGATCGGCGTCATCGGAGCGATCTCGCCATTCAACTTCCCGCTCAACCTCGTCGCCCACAAGATCGCGCCCGCGCTCGCGGCCGGCTGCCCCGTCGTCCTCAAGCCGGCAGCCACGACGCCGCTCTCCGCACTGTTCCTCGCGGAGCTCGAAGCGGAGGCGGGACTGCCGGCGGGCTGGCTGAACGTCGTCTCCGGCTCCTCGGCCGAGATCGGCGACGCGATCGTCGAAGACGAGCGCGTAAAGCTGATCACGTTCACCGGCTCCGGCGAGGTCGGCTGGGGCATCGCCGCACGCGCGGCGCGCAAGCGCGTGAAGCTCGAGCTCGGGAACGCGACGCCGGCGATCGTCTGCGCGGACGCCCCCGCAGACACCGCGGCCAAGCTCGCAGCGAACGCCTTCTCGTTCGCCGGGCAGAGCTGTATCTCGGTGCAGCGCATCTTCGTCCTCGCCGGCGGGTGGGACACCTTCGTCGCCGACTTCGTGCCGAAGGTCGAGGCGCTGAAGATCGGCGATCCGGGCGACCCCGACACGGACGTCGGACCGGTGATCAGCGACGGCGATCGCGAGCGGATCCTGGAGTGGATCCGCGAGTCGAAGGGCGAGGTGCTGACCGGCGGCGACACGACCGAGGACGGCCTGATCCGCCCGACGGTGATCGCCAACCCGGCGCCGGACGACAAGGTTCAGTGCGAGGAAGTGTTCGGTCCGGTCGTGACGGTGACGCGCGTCGCGAGCCTCGACGAGGCGATCGAGCAGGCGAATGCGACGCGGTACGGGCTGCAGGCGGCGATCTTCAGCACCGATCTGCCGACGTGCCTCGCGGCCGCGCAACGGCTCGAGTTCGGCGGCGTGGTCGTCAACGAGGCGCCGACCTTCCGCGCCGACCAGATGCCGTACGGGGGCGTCAAGGCCTCCGGGAACACGCGGGAAGGGCCTGCGTGGGCCGTACGTGAGATGACCGACGAGCGGCTGATTGTTTTGAGCCTCTAGCTTCCGGTCACACCGGGAGCATGGTTGCCTCTGTCGTTCTGGCGCTCGCACTCGTGCTCCTCGGCCTGATCGGCGCGGTTGCGCTGCCCGGCGCGGGTTGGGTGCTCCTGCCCATCCTCTTCGTCGTGGCGATCCTCGTCGTCGTCCACGCCTTCAGAGGCGAACACAAAACCACGCCGAGTGCCTAACTAGACTCGCGGGCATGTCACCGCTTCTCCGCCGGCGCGCGCCCGATTCCGTCGGGATCGCCCCGCATCGCGCGCATGCAGGACTGCTCCGGCGCGAGCGGCGTGCGCTGCTGAGAGCGCGCGAGGTCGCGCTCAGCGAGCTCGGCGGCCTGCTCGTCGAGATGTATCGCCGCGGCGGTTTTCGCGACGATCTGCTGGCGGAGCGCGCGGCGGCGATCGTCGGCATCGACGGGCGCCTCGCGGAGATCGAGTCACTCCTGCACGCAGGCCGCCAGGTGGCGCGCTGCGAGTGCGGAGCGCCGGTGCTGCGTGGCTCGCGCTTCTGTCCGAACTGCGGGCGGCCGCTCGGGCCCCCGTCTGAGGGCGTGTCGGAAGAGACCATCATCGAACCCGCGCCCGAGGGCTGATGGACGAGCGCGAGACCGCGATCTCCGCGGCCGACCGTACGTGCCCGCGCTGCGGAGCGGCGCGCGAGCCCGACCAGCGCTACTGCCTGGAGTGCGGACTCGTCTTGCCCGAGGTGACGGGACGGCTGCCGTCGCTGCGGCGCCGGTGGATCCGCCGCCTGGGCTGGTATCCGGGCGACTGGATCTGGGTCTCACTGCTGACGCTCGTCGTCGCAGGTGCGGGCGCGGCGAGCGCGATCATCCTCACGCGGCACGTGAACGACGCCGGCGCGACGTTCTATCGGCCCTCGACCGCGGTTCCCGTCGTCCAGCCTGCGCCGGTCCCGACCGCAACGACCCCGGCGACCGTCGATACCTCGACGCTCCCCGCTGCGCCGGAGCCGACGACCACGGCTCCCGTAACGCCGCCGGGGCCCAAGAACGGACGGATCAGCTGGCCGAAGAACGAAAATGGCTGGACGGTCGTCCTCGTCTCCTATCCCAAGACGAACGGGCGACCGGCCGCCCTGCAGACGGCCGACAAGGGCGCCCGTTCAGGTCTCCGTCAGGTCGGAGTCCTGGACTCGAGCCTCTATGCGAGCCTCCAGCCCGGGTACTACGTCGTCTTCACCGGTGTCTACTCTTCGAAGGCCGACGCGGACGCAGCGGTGGCAACGGCGCGGCAGGCCGGCTTCGGCGGCGCCTATTCCCGGCAGATTGCCCGCTGAGGCGGGAAATCCCGGGTGTAGGAGGCGGCGCTGGGGGTATGGGTGGGGTCTGCGGCACCTGGCCGAACGTGTAGGGGGCAGTGGTCAGGCGTTTACCAGCAAGAAAACATTTGTAACAGCCACGGCGGAGCAGGTAGAGTCGGCGCCGAGTCGCGCCGCCGGACGAGGGTTTACCGCTTCTTAAAACGCGTTGGGCTAGAGTCGAGGAGAGCGAACCAGCACCAGATGGACGAGCGGATTCTTCATATTCAGCACTGCATGTATCAGTACTCGCGAGCGATCTATCGCTCGATCAAGGACCTGATCGACCCCTACGTGGACCAGGAGACGCAGCTCGAGTACCGCCGTGAGGTGCTCGCCGCGACCGAGGGGACGATGCAGCGGCTCGCCGCAGATCCTCACTACTTCGCCAAACCCGACAAGGCGCTCTTCCAGGACATCAGGCGCTACTTCCCGATCACGGTGCTGGCGCAGGTCGCCTGGGCAGTGAACCAGGGAGTCGACGCCGCGGTGAGCTTCGTCGAGGAGCAAATCGAGGCCGGCGCATTCGACGGCGGCGTTGCCCGCTGTCGGGCGACGACGCGCAAGGGCAAGGCCTGCCAGCGCACACCGCTGCCGGAACGCGACTACTGCCCGAGCCACCAGCACCTCGAGCGCTCAAAAGCAGCAGCGTGAACCTGATTGCCAATGGACGCACGAACGCGTCCCGCAGTTAGCGGCAACCAGGTTCAAGAGTTAAGCGTCACGGCCTGCACCCCTCCATTGCTGCGCTAGGCTCGCTGTCCCGGCGCAGGCTCGGCAGGGGCCGGCCGGAAAACAGATGAGCCACGACACTGACAAGCTGATTCGCCAGCTCTCGCTGGTCGCGTTCTTGATGGCGGAGCGCCGTCCGCTGACGGCGCGCGACATCAAGTCGAACGTCGAGGGCTACCAGGAGATGAGCGACGAGGCGTTTGCGCGGCGCTTCTATTCCGACCGCGCGGAGCTCGTGTCACTCGGCGTCCCGCTCGACTCGCAACGCGACGAGTTCACGGGCGAAGAGCTCTACACCCTGCGCGCGGAGCGCTATTTCCTCCCCGAGCTCGAGCTCGACGACGAGGAGCTCGCAGCGCTGCAGACCTGCTTCTTCCTCCTCGAAGGGCGGTTCGCGTATGCCGAGCCGCTGCGCCTCGCGCTGCAGAACCTCGCGCTCGGCCGCTCGGCAGGTCCGCTCGCCGCGACGCCCACCGGCACGGCGGGCCGTGTCGAGGTCCGCGACCCGGATTACTCGCTCGAGCTGCAAGGTCGCCTCGGCAAGCTCGAGGGCGCGATCTCGAAGCAGCGCACGGTCAAGTTCCGTTACTGGTCGATCTACCGCGACTCGGAAGAGGAGCGGACGCTCAACCCCTACGCGCTGCTCCCGGAGAACGGCTCCTGGTACGTGATCGGCCACGATCTCGAGCGCGACGACATCCGCACGTTCCGCGTCTCGCGCATCCGCTCCGACATTCGCTTTGCGACGCGCCGCGAGCGCGACTTCCGGCTGCCACCCGAGTTCGACGTCGAGAACTACCGCGGCCGAGCCGAGTGGCAGTTCGGCGAAATCGCCGGAGAAGCGCAGATCGAGGTCGCCCCCGACACGGCGTGGTGGGTCGAGCGCGCCTACGGCGGCGAGCGCAACCGCGTCGAGGACGACGTGTTCACGACCGAGTACGCGTCGTCGAACATGCTTGCGCGCTGGATCCTCCGCCAGGACGGCCGCGCAATCCCACTCGAGCCGTCGGAGCTCCGCAGGCTCGTCACCGAGGGTGCGCGTGCCGCACGCATCGCGCACGAAGGCGCCCCGCCCACTCCCGCTGCGGAAGTGGTCATGGGTGAGAGCGACGGCGCGGTCGAGCGCTTCGCCGGGCCTGTCGCCCCCGAGCGCTTCGGCGTGCTGCAGTCGCTGCTCGCATACCTCCTGACGTCGTGTGGCGAGGATCGCGAAGGTGTGATCCAGGTGCAGGAGCTCGTCGATCGTTTCTCGATTCCGCGTGAGGCAATCGAGGAGCACCTGTCGCTGCTCAACCTCGTCAACTTCGGCGGCGGCTGCTACGCCGTGTATGCCGAGTTGCAGGGCGAGGAGGTGCACGTCGACAAGGAGCTGTTCGGCGACACGTTCCGCCGCCCGCCGCGCCTGACGCCGCTCGAGGCGCGCGCGATCCGCCTCGCGCTCGAGTTCGTCGGCCCGATGGTCGCCGCCGGCGCGCATTCGCCGCTCGAGCGCGTCCGCGCGAAGCTCGAGCAGACCTTCGGCGCGTTCGACCTCACGCAGACTCCCGCTCCGCACGTCGGCGAAGAGGAAGGTCTCGTCGACAAGCTGACGCAGGCGATCAACGAGCACAAGCTCGTCGAGATCGAGTACCTGAAGCCCGAGGAGCAGGAAGTGGTGATCCGCACGGTCGAGCCGTACTCGATCGAGCGCCGCCTCCCCAACTGGTACGTGCACGCATGGGACACCGAACGCGATCAGCCGCGCTCGTACCGCCTCGACCGTATGCGGAGCGCGAAGGTGCTGAAGAAGACGTTCGAGCCGCGCGAGGGGTTCGACCCGTCCGAGTTGCACGGCGCGACGAGCGCACGCATCTGGTACTCGCCTGCAGTCGCGCGCTGGGAGATCGAGAAGGGGGCACGCCCGCTCGTCGACGGGGCCGCGATCGCCGACCGGTCCGTCGGCAGCGCCGAATGGCTCGTCGGCGAGGTCGTGTCCTACCGCGGCGAGGCAATCGTGCTCGAGCCGCACGAGCTGCGCGCACGCGTCGCGCTCCGGGCCCGCGAGCTCGGCAACGAGCTCCGCCCGAACCGCACCAAGGCGTAGGTAGGAGCCGCTAGCCCGTCGCCGCGTCGGCGAGCGGCACGCGCACGCCCAGCGACGAGAAGATGTCGCGAGCCTCGGCCGCGGCGACGTCATCTCCGGCGCAGCGTCCCACCCCTGCGAGCGCGTGGGCGCGCTCGATGACCGAGCCGTACGTGGCCCAGCGTTCAGCGGCCTCCCGATAGCGCTCGCCCGCCCACGCCGTTTTGCCCGCGGATTCGGCAAGGATCGCCCGCGCACCGACGATCGCGTTCGCATCACGCGCGAGCACGGGTTCGATATTCGCCAGCAGCTCCTCGTCGACCGCACCCTCGCCGACCGCAGCGGCGGCGCGTACGGCGTCACCGAGGTGCCACACCAGCAATCCGGGTGAGGCCGCACCGCGCTCGGCAAATTCGCGCAGCAGCGCGCGAGCCTCGTCGTGTTCACCTCGCGCAACCGCGACAGCCGCCGCCGCCGGCAGCGCCGGCCCGACGACCTGTGCGATCCCGATCTCGCGCACCAGCGGCAGCACCGCAGCAATCGCCGACGCAGCCCCGTCCAGATCGCCGCGCTGTGCCAGCACACGCGCTCTCATCGGCTGGACAATCGCCTTCACCTGCGCCAACGGCGACGCCGCGAGGACATCGTCGCCGATACGGAGGAGTTCGTCCCACCGCCCGAGGTCGTAGAGCGCCCAGAGCGATTCGGCCTGGGCCCAGCGGTACCGGCTCCAGGTCCCGCGCCGGCCTGCATGCTCGCGCGCCTGGTCGTAGGCCGCTAGAGCGAGCTCGGGGCCGAACGCCCAGAGCCGGCACGAGCCGAGGTTGACGTAGGCGACCGAGACGGTCGACAGTCCTGCCGCCTCGCCGCGCTCGATCGCGTCCTCGAGCGTCTCGAACCCGCCCAGGTCGCCGGAGCCGATGCGCGATACCGCGAGCATCTGCCGGGCGAGATTCGCATCTCCTTCCTCCACTTCGAGCTCGGCGGCAAGTGCAAGCGACTTCCCGCAGATCTCGATCGCCTTCGACCACTGCTCCAGGAACATCTCGCGGGCTCCAAGTCGTGCGTACGCGAAGACGAGCTCGGGAGACGGCGCCTGGTCCTCCAGGATCGCCACCGCCAGTTCCACCTCTTTGCCGGCGCGGTCGAGGTCGCCGTGGTTGAAGTAGAGGTGTCCCAGCAACGAGCGCATCGCACCGACAGCGACCGGATCCGCACGCGCCTCGAGCGCTTCGAGCTCACGTTCGGCAAGGTCACGCGCGTCTTCGGGTCTCCCGATCTCGCTCAACAGGCGCACCAGCTCACGCGCGGCCGGGAGCCGAGCCGGCTCCGTCTCCGGCCAGAGCTCCAGCGCCGCCTCGTAGTAGCCGATCGCACGCGCAGAGTCGAGTCGGCTTGCCCGCTCCCCGGCGAGTTCGAGGAAACGGCGCGTCGAGACTGTCAGCTCCGTCGTATCGCCATCGCCCGCCGCGCGCGCGAGCTGCAAGGCCTCCGTGTAGTGGTGCGCGAGCAGCTCTGCCTGGTCTGCAACACGCTCGCCGATCGTCTGCTCGAGCCAGCGCGCCACATCGACGTGCTTCCTTGCGCGGTCCCGCCGCGGGATCTGGCCGTAGGCCACATCCCGCACGAGCAGGTGCCAGAAGGAGAACTCCCGCGCGCCTTCCATCGAGGACACGCGGGCAGGCCGGATGAGCTCCTTCCGAACGAGCTCGTTCAGCAGCTCGGGCAGATCGTCCGCGTGCGCGCCGAGCGCCGCGACCGTCTCCGCCCAGAAGACCTTGCCGACGACGGCCGCGTCGTGGAGTACCGCCTTCGTCGCCGGCGCGAGTGTGTCGATCCGCGCCGCGATCAGCGCCTGCACGGTCTCCGGCACCGGCGTGTCGGCATCGAAGCCGCCGCGGTCGGTCAGCATCCGTGCGAACTCCTCTGCGTACAACGGATTGCCGCCGGCGCGCTCGAGCAGAACCGCTTGCGTCTCCGCCGGCAGCACCGGCCGCTCGAGCAGCGACGCGACCAGGTGCGCTGTCTCGTCCTGCGACAGCGGGCCGAGACCCACCGTCGTCGAGTTGCGCTTGCCGCCGCCCCAGCCCGGATGGCGGTCGTACAGCTCTGGCCGCGCCGTGCAAAGCACGAGCAACGGTACGCCCGTCGACCACTCGAGCACATGGTCGAGAAACTCGAGGAGCGCAGCGTCGGCCCAGTGGATGTCCTCGACGAGCATCACGAGCGGCCGCACGGCGGCAACCCCCTCGAGAAACGTCCGCCAAGCGGTGAATGTCTCTTCGCGCGTTGCAGTCGCAGCCTCGGACGAACCGACGAGGGCAGCGAGGCGCGCTTGCACCCACTCGCGATCCGCTTCGGCAACGGCATCCGCCGCAGCGGCCGCCAGCTTCGCCGCCGCCTCGTCCGATGTGTCCGATTCCAGGATGCCGGCCTGCGCCTTGACGATCTCGCCGAGCGCCCAGAATGTGATGCCTTCCCCGTACGGCAGACAGCGGCCCTGACGCCAGTAGACGAGGTCGGGCTGATCGTCGAGCCACTGCGCGAGCTCGCGGAGGATCCGTGTCTTGCCGACGCCCGGCTCTCCGACGAGCGTGACGAGCTGAACGGTCTCGTCACGTCGCACGCGCGCGTACGTCTCGCGGAGCAGCGCAAGCTCGTGGTCGCGCCCGACGAACAGCGTCGAACCGCCGATCTCCACGTCGACGCCGAAGCGGCTGCGCGCGCTGAGCGCGCGCCAGAGCGGGACGCGCTCCGACTTGCCCTTCAGCTCGACAGGCTCGAGCTCTTCGTAGTCGATGCGGGCGCGCGTCGCCCGGTACGTCAGTTCACCGACGACGAGCGTCCCGGGCGCGGCAGCTCCCTGCAGGCGCGACGCCGTGTTGACGACGTCGCCGGTCGCGATTCCCTCGCCGGCCTCCGGGCGTGCACCGAGTTGGACGACGGCCTCGCCGGTCGCGACCGCGGCGCGGACTTCCAGGCCGAGCTCGCTCGTCGCCTCCAAGATCCGCAGCCCAGCGCGCACGGCGCGCTCGGCGTCGTCCTCGTGCGCGACGGGCGCGCCGAAGACCGCCATGACCGCATCCCCGACGAACTTCTCCACAGTGCCGCCGAACCGCCCGAGCTCTTCGCGCATGCGCTCGTGGTACGGCTGCAGCGTGGCGCGGACGTCTTCCGGGTCGGCCGCATCGGAGCGCGCGGTGAACGCGACCAGGTCGACGAAGAGCACGGAGACGGTCTTGCGCTCCTCCGCGAGCGCCCGGACGCCGAGCGGTGCGCCACACGCCAGGCAGAAGCGAGCCCGTTCCGGGTTCTCCTCGCTGCAGCTCGAACAGACTGTGCTCACCGCTCAAGCGTACTTCGGCGCTGCGCAGAAAAGGGCTATGCCGGAAGCTTGACCGTGAAGGTCGAGCCGCGCCCGGGCGCAGACGAGACGGCGATCGTGCCGCCGTGCGTCTCCGCGATCGAGCGCGCGATGTAGAGGCCCAGCCCGCTGCCGGGCTTGGAATTGCCTGCGGTGACACGGCCGAACTTCTCGAAGATCAGCCGCTGGTCGCCCGCCTTGATGCCCGGGCCGCGGTCGCGCACCGACACGAGCACGGAGCCGTTCGCTTGCGACACGAGCACCTCGACGGCCTCTCCGGTCGGCGAGTACTTGACGGCGTTGTCGATCAGGTTCCCGAAGATCTGACGCAGGCGCTCCGGGTCGCCGCGCACGACCGGCACACCCGGGGCGACCTGGGCGACGATCGGGACCTCGTCCTGCCCGACCGCAGCCATCGCGACCGTGTCGCGGACCAGCGCGGCGATGTCGACGTCGCTGAAGCGGTAGCTGAACGTGCCCGCGTCGATGCGCGACGTGTCGAGCACGTCCCCGATCAGCGCAGCAAGGCGCGTCGTCTCGTCGCCGATCAACGCGAGAAAGCTCTCGCGCTGATCGGGCTGCAGCTCGCGCCACCGTGCCTGCAGCGTGCGGGCCGCACCGATCACCGCCGCCATCGGGCTGCGCAGCTCGTGCGAGACGAGCGAGACGAAGTCGGCGCGCAACGCGGACAGGCTGCGCAGCTCCTCGACCGTGCGGCGCTCGCTCTCGTACGAGCGGATGTTCTGGACGGCGGAGGCGGCAAGCCGCCCCAGCAGGCCTGTGAGCTCAATCTCGTGCTCCTGGAACGCGTCCGGTTCGCGGCGGCTGAGGGAGAGCAGCCCGATCGGCCGCGCCCCGGCGAGCAGCGGCGCAGCAACGCGAGAGCGCAGGCCGAGCGCCAGCAACTCATCCTCCTCGACGTACAGGGGCTGCGCCATGTCGCGGCGGTAGACCGTCTGGCCGCGCGCGACGACGTCGGAGATCAGGCTGTTCTCCGGGCTGAACTCGGCGCCGGCGGAGATCGCACCAGGGGCCTGCTCGCCGGCCGTCGCGATGATGCGGGCGGTTCCCTCCTCGGAGAGCACGATCGCCATACGGTCGAAGGGCACGAGCCCGCGCAGCTCGCGGATGAAGGCGTTGACCGCCTCGTCGAGATCGAGCGACGAACTGAGGGCGCGCGCGCAGCGGTTGGCGGCATCGAGCAGGTCGGCGCGCCGACCGAGCTCGTCGCGCAGCGCCTCGGCTTCCTCGGCCCGCTGCTCCGCGGTCGCCCGCTGCTCGTCCAAGCGCGTGACCACCCAGCCGACGAGCAGCGCCATCAGCAGGCCGGCACCCGACTGGAACGTCACGTACTCGATCCGGTAGCCGACGTGGAACCAGTGCGCGCGCTGCTGCTCGAAGAGCGCTGCGACCGGGATCGTGGCGAGCGCAACGGCGATGCCGCCGCGCATCCCGAAGCGCACGGCTCCCACGACGATCGCGAGCAAGAGTAGTTGCCGCGTCGGCGTCCCTAACTCGAATCCGTAGAGGATCGTGAAGCCGGCGACGACCCCGAAGTCGAACGCCATCGCGAGGAACCGATAGGTGCGCGAGCCGCGCACCGTCGCGAACAGCACAACCGCGGCGACGGCCAGCGCCGCAGTCAGCAGCCACGCGACGAGCTCGTAGCCGGACGGGTAGTTGTTCGTCAGGGAGACCTGCAGCACCGCGAACGGCACCGCGAGCAGGCGGACGGTCGAGATCCAGTACTCGATCGGCCGGCGTGTCACGCGCGCGACCTCACGCGTTCGAGTGCCCAGGCTGCGTGCTCGGCAATCACGTCGTCGTCTTCCGCTGCATACCGCTCGAGCAGCGCGACGTGCTCGGCGCCGCCCGTGTTGCCGAGCGCGACGAGTGCGTTGCGTCGCAGCCAGCGCGGATCGTTGCGCGGCACGAAGAGCCGCGCGTACTCGTCGACGAGCGCGTCACCGTCCTGCTCGAGCCACGCGACGAGATCGACGTGCGTGTCGTGCTCGGGCAGGTCGCCTCGGCGCTTCTCGACGCCGCGGTTCCAGGGACAGACGTCTTGGCAGATGTCGCACCCGTAGACCTGCGCGCCGAGCGCGGCGCGGTAGTCCTCGGGGATCGCCGCCGGCGCCTGCGTCCAGTACGAGAGGCACTTCGTCGCGTCGAGCGTCCCGGGCTCGTCGAGCGCGCCCGTCGGGCACGCGTCGATGCAGATGCGGCACTCGCCGCAGTCGGTCGCGAGCGGCGGCGCCGGCTCGAGCTCGACGTCGGTCACGAGCGTGCCGAGCACGACCCACGATCCGTGGCGGCGCGTGATCAGCATCGTGTTCTTGCCGTAGAAGCCGACCCCGCTGCGCGCTGCCGCCTCACGATCGACGTGCTGGTTGGCGTCGACGAGCACGCGGTAGCTGCCGCCGAGCCGGCGGCCCAGCTCGTCGAGCTGCTCGCGCAGCGCTTCGTAGGCGTCGG
>JAOPYY010000014.1 GCA_025964395.1 Actinomycetes bacterium
TGGTGCGCCGTCGTCGCCGAACCGGCAGCCGGCGAGACCGTGATCGGGCGGATCCGGTGATCGGCGTCCTCGTCAGCGGCAACGGCACAAACCTGCAGGCACTGCTCGACGCGGGACTGCCCGTGAGCGCGGTCGCGGCGAACCGCAAGGACGCGTACGCGCTCATGCGCGCACGCGAGGCCGGTGTTCCGGCCGCGACGTTCGGCCTCGACTGCCACGCAGACCGCGCCGAGCGCGACCTCGTGATGGCGACGTGGCTCGAGGAGCACCGCGTCGAGCTCGTCGTGCTCGCGGGCTACATGCACCTGCTCACGCCGCCGTTCCTCAAGCGTTTCCCCGAGCGCGTGATCAACATCCACCCCTCGCTGCTGCCTGCGTTCCCCGGCGCGCATCCGATCGACGACGCGCTCGCGGCCGGCGTCGAGACGACGGGCGTGAGCGTCCACTACGTCGACGAGGGCCTCGACACCGGCCCGCTGATCACGCAGGAAGAGGTGCCCGTCGAGCCGCGCGACACGCTGGTCGAGCGGATCCACTCGGTCGAGCACCGCCTGCTGCCCGAGGTGGTGAGGGACCTGTGTCTCGCCGCGCACTGATCAGCGTCTACGACAAGGAGGGCGTCGACGCGTTCGCGCGCTCACTGTCCGAGCTCGGTTGGGAGCTCGTCTCGTCGGGCGGCACAGCGTCGTTCCTCGAGGAGCAAGGGCTCGAGGTGACGACCGTCGAGGACGTGACACAGGCGCCCGAGATGCTCGGCGGCCGCGTCAAGACACTGCACCCGCGCATCCACGCCGGGATCCTGGCGCGCCGCGACCTGCCCGAGCACGTCGACACACTCGCGGAGCACGACATCGCGCCGATCGACCTCGTCTGCGTCAATCTCTATCCCTTCGCCACGGTCGCGGCCGAACGCGGCAGGAGCGAGGCGGAGGTCGTCGAGATGATCGACGTCGGCGGGCCGTCGATGCTTCGCGCCGCCGCCAAGAACTTCGCGCACGTCACGGTCGTGTCGAGCCCCACCCAATACGAGGATGTGTTGACCGAACTGCGCGAGCACGGCGACACCACCAGCGAGACACGCAGGCGGCTCGCCCGTGAGGCGTTCGAGACGAGCGCGGTGTACGAGGCGACGATCGCGAACTGGTTCGGTGACACCGAGCCGTTCCCGGAGCAGTTGACGCTCGCGCTGCGCAAAGTGACAGACCTCAGCTACGGCGAGAACCCGCACCAGGCCGGCGCGTACTACCGCGAGGTCGGCGCGCGGCGCCACCTGCTCTCCCAGGTGGAGCAGCTCGGTGGCAAGGAGCTCTCGTACAACAACCTCGTCGACCTCGAAGGCGCGCGCCGCGTGCTGCGCGAGTTCGTGATGCCGGCCGTCGTGATCGTCAAGCACGCGAACCCGTGCGGCGTCGCGGTTGCCGCGACGATCGAGGAGGCGTGGGAGCGCGCGCTCGCCGCCGACCCCGTGTCGGCGTTCGGCTGCGTCGCAGTACTCAACCGGGACGTCGAAGGAGCGCTCGGCGCGCGCATCGCGGAGCACTTCGTCGAGGTGCTGATGGCGCCGGGCTTCGACGACGACGCCGTCGAGGCGCTGCGGAAGAGGAAGGCGCTGCGGATCCTCCACGACCGCGAGCGCCGTTCCGAGACGCCGGGAGAGCGCGACTACAAGCGGGTGCTCGGCGGGATGCTCGTGCAGGAGCGTGACACCGACATTCAGGACCGCGAGGAGATGCAGATCGTCGCGGGCGAGGTGACGGAGCAGCAGTGGGGTGACCTCCTGTTTGCATGGCGCGTCTGCAAGCACGTCTCGTCGAACGCGATCGTGATCGCGCGCGACCTGCAGACGATCGGCGTCGGCGCGGGCCAGATGAGCCGCGTCGACTCCGTCAAGATCGCGGTCGAGAAGGCGCGCGAGCACGGCCACGAACTGCAGGGAGCCGTGCTGGCGAGCGACGCGTTCTTCCCGTTCGCAGACGGCCCCGAGATCGCGCTCGGCGCGGGGGTCGCAGCGATCATCCAGCCGGGCGGCTCGAAGCGCGACGCGGACGTCGTGGCGGCAGTCGACGCGGCGGGCGCCGCGATGGTCTTCACGGGCCGCCGCCACTTCCGGCACTAAACGCGGGGGATACGCAGCCCGGCGGGCAGCGCGGCGCTCCTACTAGGTGTCAGACACCACTCCGCGCGACGCGCTGCCGGCGCGGACGGCGTGTCTGACACCAATGGTCTAGGCAGCAGCCGCCGCCTTTGAGACGATGTTGGCATCCCTACGAATCCCTCGGAGGTTCGAGAATGGAAGCTGGCTCAACAGCCGGTAGACGTGACTTCGACCACCTGCGCGAGCACTCGATCGGCCTGCCGGGTGTCCTGTTCCAGTCGATCACGCACATGGCGCCCGCAGCAGCCGTCGCGTACTCCATCTACATCTCGGTGCCGCACGCCGGCGCCGCGCTCCCGCTCTCCGTCGGCCTGGCCCTCGCCGCGTGCCTGCTCGCCGCCAACTCGATCGGTCAGCTTGCGAAAGAGCTGCCGTCCGCGGGCGGTCTCTACACCTACGCCGCGCGAACGCTCGGCCCGTATGTCGGCTGGATGGTCGCCTGGCTCTTCCTCCTGTTCGAACCGCTCGTCGCGCCGTTCCTCTTCCTCGAGTGCGGCTGGGCGATGCACGAGGTGATGAAGAGCGAAGTCGGCTGGAGCTACACCGGCCAGTGGTGGATCTGGGTGCTCGCCACAGCGGCGATCGTCTTCATGCTCACCTACCGCGACATCCGCATCTCCGCCAAGGCGGGCGTGATCCTCGGTGTGTTCGAGATCGGCGTCTTCGCCGCGCTCGCGATCTGGATCCTGATCTCGCACGCGGGCGACCTGAGCCTGCAGCCGTTCAACCCGAACAACGCACCCGAGGGAGCGTTCACGGGAGTCGGCAAGGGGATGGTCTTCGCGATCCTCGCGTTCATCGGCTTCGAGGCCGCGGCGCCGCTCGGCGAGGAGGCGAAGCACCCGCGGCGCACGATCCCGCGCGCGGTCGTCTACTCGTGCCTCGGGATCGGGCTCTTCTACGTGCTGCTGTCCTATGCCTGGGTCTTCGGCGAAGGCGGCGTCGCGACGTTCGCCGCCAAGGCCGGCGGCAGCGGCGACCCGTGGCGCGAGATGGCGAAGGTGTTCTGGGGCGCGGGCTGGGTGCTCGTGTTCGCCGCGATCATCAACTCGATCATCGCC
>JAOPYY010000074.1 GCA_025964395.1 Actinomycetes bacterium
CACTGGAACGAGAAGGACCTCGAGCTCAAGTGGGTGCGCCCGGAGCTGCCGGAGATCGAGATGCACGTCGCGGGCTACGGGCCGAAAGCGCTCGCGGTCGGCGGCCGCCAGGGCGACGGGATCATCATCCAGCTCGCCGACCCGGACATCATCCAGTGGATCATGGACACCGCGCGCAAGGCGGCCGAGGAAGCGGGACGCGATCCGGCAGCGCTCAAGTGCATCGTCAGCGCGCCGAGCCACGTCACCGACGATCTGCAGGACGCGCGCGAGCAGGTGCGGTGGTTCCCGGCGATGGTCTCCAACCACGTTCAAGATTTGATTGACAGATACGGCACCGACGGCAGCAGCGTCCCGCAGGCGCTCACCGACTACGTGCAGGCTCGGAAGTTCTACGACTACAACGAGCACTCGCGCGTCGGCGCGAAACACGGCGAGTTCGTCACCGACGAGATCTGCGACCGCTTCTGCGTGATCGGCAACAACGACCAGATCAAGGCGAAGCTGCGGGAACTCGAAGCCGTCGGAGTCGACCAGTTCAACATCTATCTGATGACGCACAGCCAGGAAGAAACGCTCAAGGCCTACGGCGACGACATCATCCCGGAGCTTGCGCCTGTTACGGCATGAGCCTCAGCGGTCCAGGGTCGGACCAGGGTGTTCACCCATGGTGAGCCGACGTCGGAGGTCTGTAGCCTCGGGCACATGAATTCCAACGGAAATGTCGTCAGCGCGACCGAGGTCACACGCCGCTACGGCGAGGGTGAGGCAGCCGTCGACGCACTCCGCGGCGTCTCGCTCGAAGTAAAGCTGGGTGAGCTCGTCGCGGTCATGGGGCCCTCCGGTTCCGGCAAGTCGACGCTCATGCACCTGCTCGCGGCGCTGGACAAGCCGACGGGCGGCACGGTCACGATCGCCGGTCAGGACGTCGGCTCCCTCTCGGACAGCGATGTCACGAAGCTCCGGCGCGAGCACATCGGCTTCGTCTTCCAGTTCTTCAACCTCCTCCCGATGCTCAACGCCGAGGAGAACATCCGGCTGCCGCTCTCGATCGCCGGCGAGAAGCCCGAGCCGGAGTTCTTCGAGAACCTGCTGAAGCGCGTCGGCCTCACCGATCGCCGCACGCACCGGCCGGCCGAGCTGTCGGGCGGGCAGCAGCAGCGCGTCGCGATCGCGCGTGCGCTCGTGTCACAGCCGACCGTCGTCTTCGCCGACGAGCCGACGGGCAACCTCGACTCGAAGACCGGCGGCGAGATCCTCGAGCTGCTGCGTGCCTCCGCCGAGGAGCTCAACCAGACGATGGTGATGGTCACCCACGACGCGAATGCCGCGACGATCGCGGACCGCGTGCTGTTCCTTGCAGACGGCGTGATCGTCGAAGATCTCCCGCGCAGCTCCGCGGGGGACATCGTCGCCGCGATGACCCGCGTCAGCGCATGATCCGCGTCGCTCTCGCCGGTCTGCTCGGACGCAAGTTGCGGACGGCGCTGACGGCATTCGCCGTGGTGCTCGGCGTCGCGATGGTCAGCGGCACGCTCGTGCTCACCGACTCGATCGACAAGGCGTTCAACTTCATCTTCACGGACGTGCGCAAGGGCTCGGACGTCGTCGTCTCCGGCAAGTCGCCGTTCCACATCACCGAGGGTCAGGGCACCTTTGCGCCGACGATCCCCCAGTCGCTCATCGCCAAGGTGAGGGCGCTCCCTGACGTTGCACTCGCAGACGGGGGCGTGAAGAGCGAAGCCACGCAGCTGGTCGACCGGAACAACAAGGCGATCGTCTTCGGTGGCGCGCCGAACCTGGGCTTCAGCATCGAGAACGGCGACTCGCCGTTCAACCCGCTCAAGCTCGTCTCCGGTGCGTGGCCGCACGGCAACCAGATCGTGATCGACGAGAGCGTCGCGAAGAAAAAGCACTTCGCCGTCGGGGACACAATCGGCGTCCAGGCGGAAGGGCCGGTCCAGCGGCTGCGGATCTCGGGGATCGTCAAGTTTGGGTCGGCGCAGTCGCTCGGGGGGGCGACACTCGCCGGTTTCGACCTGCCGACGTCGCAGCAGCTGTTCGGGAAGAACGGCCGGATCGACGAGATCGCGGTCGCCGCGAAGCCGACGGTGACCGATCAGCAGGTCCTGAAGGAAGTGCGCGCGATCCTGCCGCCGACCGCACAGGTGCGCCTCGGGTCGGCCCAGGCGCGCGAGGATGCGAAGCAGACGAACTCGTTCATCTCGTTCCTGCGCGGCTTTCTCCTCGCCTTCGGCGGTATCGCGCTCTTCGTAGGCAGCTTCGTGATCGCAAACTCGCTCTCGATCACGATCGCGCAACGCACGCGTGAGCTGGCGACGCTGCGCACGCTCGGGGCAAGCCGGCGCCAGGTCCTGACCTCGATCGTGATCGAGGCGCTGGTCATGGGCACACTCGCGTCGGTCACCGGCCTGCTCGCGGGGCTCGGTCTCGCCAAGGGGCTGTTCAAGCTCTTCGACGCAGTTGGCTTCACGCTGCCGAACAGCGGCATCGTCTTCGGCACGTCGACGATCGTGATCGCGCTCGTCGCCGGGATCGTCGTCACGCTCGTCGCGAGCCTGCGTCCCGCATTGCGCGCAACGCGTGTGCCGCCGATTGCCGCCGTGCGCGAGGGCGCAACGCTGCCGGAATCACGCTTCGCGCGCTTTCGCACCGTCGGCTCCGGTCTCACGACCCTGCTCGGATTTGCCTCGCTCGCCTTCGGCCTCTTCGGCCCCCATCTCGGCACGAAGGGCGTGCTCGTCTACATGGGCCTCGGCGCGCTGCTGATCTTCATCGGCGTCGCGCTGCTTTCGGTGCGCCTCATCAAGCCGCTCGCGTGGACCCTGGGCTGGCCGGCGACGCGCATCGGCGGCGCCGCGGGCGGGCTCGCCCGCGATAACGCGCGGCGCAATCCGCAGCGCACGGCATCGACCGCCGCCGCGCTGATGATCGGGCTCGCGCTCGTCACGCTGGTCGCCGTGCTTGCGGCGGGGATCACGACGAGCTTTCGCGGGGCCGTGACCAAGATCTGGAAGAACGCCGACTACGCGATCACGGCGCAGAACAACTTCACACCGATCCCGCCCGCCTCGGCGAACGCCGCCGCGAAGGACCCGAGCGTGGAAGCGGTCGGCAATGTGCGCACCGGGGATGCCGGCGCGTACGGCAAGGCGTTCTTCGCGACCGCCGTCAACCCGCCCGCGGGGACGATGTTCACCCTCGACTGGGTGCAGGGCTCCGACCGGACGATGGCGGAGCTCGGCGCCGACGGCGCGTTCACCGACAAGGACTACGCGAAGAAGCACAACCTGACCATTGGCTCGCCGATCAAGCTGACGTTCGCGAACGGCAAGCAGAAGACGTTCAAGATCAAGGGCATCTTCGATCCCCCGCCCGGCGGCTCGCCGTTCGGGAAGGTGACGATCTCGCAGGCGACGTGGGATCGCTACAACGAGAGCCCGCGCAACCTCTACTCGTTCGTGCGGGTACGCGGCGGCGAGACGCCGCAGAACCTGAGGCGGCTCGAGACCGTCCTCGCGCCGTACCCGAACGCCAAGGTGGCGACGCGGCAGAAGTTCGTCGACAACCAGATCAGCGGGCTCAACTCGATCCTCAACATTCTCTACGTGCTGCTCGCGCTCTCGGTGATCGTCAGCGTGTTCGGGATCGTGAACACGCTCGTTCTCACCGTGTTCGAGCGGACACGTGAGATCGGCATGCTGCGTGCGATCGGCATGACGCGACGTCAGGTGAGGCGGATGATCCGGCACGAGAGCGTGATCACGGCACTGATCGGCGGCGTGCTCGGGATCGTGCTGGGGATCGTCCTCGGCGGACTGCTCGTCGCCCGCGTCGACTTCATCCAGTTCTCGTTGCCGCTCGTGTCGTTGATCATCTTCGCGCTCTTGACGATCGTCGTCGGGATCCTCGCGGCGATCTTCCCGGCGCGCCGCGCCGCGCGGTTGAACGTGCTCGAAGCGCTCCAGTACGAATGACGCGGCGGGCCGTCCTGGTCGGGTTGCTGCAGGTGCACGTCTCCACGGACGAGCGGGAGGAGGCCGACCGCTGCGCGATGCTGCGCCTGGCTCAGGAGCTCGCCGATCCGCTCTCGCGCGGCGAGCCGAGCGCGCACTTCACGGCCTCGGCCTTCGTCGTCGACGAGGCCGGCGAGCGGACGTGCCTCGTGCAGCACGTCAAGCTCGATCGGCTGCTGCAGCCCGGTGGCCACGTCGAGCCGTCGGACATCTCGCTCGAGGCTGCGGCGCTGCGCGAGGCGCACGAGGAGACCGCGCTCGACGTCGAGCTGCACCCAACTGCGCCGCGGCCCTTCGACGTCGACATCCATGAGATCCCCGAGCGGCCCGGCGAGCCGGCGCACTTCCACCTCGACGTTCGCTACCTCGTGGTCGCCTCTGGCGAGCCGTGCGAGGGGGCTGCGTGGTATCCGATCGGCGAAGCGGGCGACGAGTCGGTGGCCCGGCTCGTCGAGAAGGCGCTCAGCTTCGGAAGCCCGCCTGCGGAGTGAGCTCGAGCGGGCTGACGGGCAGGCCGGCAACCGGCTCGCTCGCGTTGTAACCGGCCGGCGCGACATCGTTCGGCGCGTCCGGGTGGAACAGCGACGCCAGCAGCTGAATCTGCGCGCGCCCGGCGCCGAGCTCGAACTGGCCGCCGCCGTACAGGGCGATTCCTTCGCGGTCGCAAGCGTCGTAGAAGTCGAACAGCCTCCGCACCGACCCGAAGCGCGACGGCTTCGAGTTCAGGCAGCGCGGCCGGAACGGCAGCACCTCGACGTCGCTCCACTCGTGGATCCCCGCATCCCAGGTGATCCGGTCGCGGTGCGGCTCGAGCGCGCGTGAGGTGTCGCGGGTCAGCGCCGGATCCTCGATCCATGCGTCGGGGAACGCCGCGGCGATGCGCGCGTACAACTCTGCGTCCGGCGGATTGCCGAAGTCGCCGCGGTAGATGCCCTTGAAATCGACGGTGTCGACGACCCCGGCGTCGGACAGTTGCGCGACGATGTCGTCCGTCCAGTCACGGTCAGGATCGAGCTTGAACCGAACGTCGGGGTAGAGCGCGCACCAGCCCGCGACGTTCGCGATGCGCGTCGATACGACGAAGCGCAGCGGCTTGGGCGTGCGGCCGATCGCCTCGCCGAGCGGGAGGCCGGCCTGCCGGAGCGCAAGGTCGAGCGCGGCCGACTCGAGTGCCCAGCGCCGGTACTCGGTCTGGCCTGACTGGAGCAGCGAGAACGAGTCGAGTGTGTGCGCCCCCGCGACCGGCAGCTCGCCGCGCCGCGCCTGGAACTCCTGCTGGATCGTCGGGTTGTAGTCGACCTCTTCGCCGCGGCCCTCCTCGCCACCGCCGCGCAGCACGACAACGGTGCGTCGCAGCGTGAAGCCGCGCGCAACCTCCTGCTCGAGCGGCTCGAGGTCGTAGCTCTCGATCTCGAGCGGCAGGTCCTTGACGTGGTCGTAGGTCGACATCAGGCGAGCCTAGCGACGGCTCGAAACTCTTGAATCTGGTTCGGCTGACACCGAATCAGGTTCAGTCTCGCTTGCGACGCTGCAGGTGCTTGACGAGCGCGTCGAGGCGATCGTCCCATTCCGCGCCCGCTTGCGTCAGGCGGTATCGCGTTTCGCGTCCCTGCCGCTCCGACTCGACGAGCCCGGCGTCGGCCAGCGTCGCGAGATGCTTCGCGACGGCCTGCCGCGTCATCGGCAGCTCGCCTGTCAGCTCGGTCGCCGTCGCGGTCTCGCGCTCGGACAGGTAGCCGATCACCTGCCGACGGTTCGGATCGGCCAGCGCCCCGAAGACGAGGTTCAGCTCAGACACACGCGAGCGCGGACGCTCGGAGGTCCAGCGCGGTGCTCCAGTTCGGCGAGGACTCGACCACGGTGAGCCGCGTGCCGTCCGCGTCGTCGTCGAGCGTCAGTTCGACCTGGCCTTCGTCGTCGTCCCATTCGAACGCGAAGCGCCGTTCGTGATCGACCTCGGTGACGGTTGCGTGGCGCTCCTCGCCGTTCGACCAGCGGAAGCTCGCGCCACCGCCCGGGCGCAGGTCGAGGTCGACGTCGTTGGCGAACCAGTCCTCGAGCCGCTCGGGCTCGGTCAGTGCTTCCCACACGTCTTCGCGCGGGGCGGGCAGAAGGATCTCTCGACGAATCATGTGCAACCTCCGGGTTGCGTATAGTGTGCAACCGACGAGTTGCACATTACCTGAGGAGGTAGCAGGTGTTGGTGGGTTCGGTCGTACCGATGGTCATCGAGCAGGACGGGCGCGCGGAGCGCTCCTTCGACATCTACTCGCGCCTGCTGCGGGAGCGCATCGTGTTCCTCGGTCAGGAGGTGGATGACCAG
>JAOPYY010000083.1 GCA_025964395.1 Actinomycetes bacterium
TTGCGACGCAAGCGTTTCGCACGCGGTCCGTTCTCAAAGAGCTTCATGGAGTCCTTCCCTCTAGCCGAGCGTGGAGCCGGTCACGACGATTGCCCGTCGCCCGGCTTGCTCCGACCTCTCTGCTTGAGGAAGGGCTTCAGGGCACCGCTTCATTTGCGGCGCCGCAGCTACAACGGTAGCACTGCCTATTCGGATACTGGCGTAGGCGGCAAGAGCAAGAGGTGGCTGTCGACGATCGCCGCAGCCACGTCCGCGAGCCGCTGGCCGCTGTGCTGGGAATGGTCGCGCAACATCTCGAATGCCTTGTCGGCGTTGAGCGAATGGCGGGCCATCAGAATCCCCTTGGCTTGCTCGATCACTGCCCGGCGCCCGAATGCGCCTTGCAAGTTGTGGTACTCGGTGAAGCGCTGCAGCGTCACGTCGATCGCGCTTTGCAGCTCCTCAGGTGTCGTATCGACGATGTAGGCGAACACGCCGCGCCTCGCCGCCTCCCTGACGTACGCGGGATCCTTCGCCGACAGCAGCGCGATCACGGGGCAATGCGCCTCGCGGACGATCTCCGCGATCAACGTCAGCGCATGGTCCGATGAGAGACCGAGCCCGACCAGCGCGACATCGGGGCGCTCGCGCGCGGTCACCGCGCCGACTTCCCTGACGTCGATCGAGCGTGCGATCACCTCGTGCCCGAGGCCGGAAACGACCTGAGCGAGCAACTCGAGCCGGTCGCGGCGCTCGTTCGCGATCAGGACGCGCAGGTGCGGAATTTCGTCAGCCAATGGAATGGCCGTAAGGCTATGCTTATCTCTGCGAAGCCTCAACCGGAGGCGTCAGAAACTTCCCCCGCAGCCCCAGAAAACTGGCTGCGAACCGTCCGTCCTCAGCAGCGCAGGTCGGAGCAATCGGAACGCGGCCACGGGCGCACCCGTCTGGAGCACATCCGTCGGGAGGCGCCTGCACGACACGGGCCTGCTGCCCAAGAACACGGTCACAATCTGCCCGGGTGACTTCCGCGGGGTCGAAACGCCGATCGCGCAGGCAGGCGGCACGCTGTTCGTGCCCTGGCTGAACATGTGCGCAGCCGGCTCGGCGACCTCCGAGTCGGTCCCCGCAAGTGCATTCGGATCCGCGACCGGCGGACTGACGGCGTTCGACGCGGCGACCGGAAAGGTCAAGTGGACGGTCAAGCTGCCGCATGCCGACTTCGGCGCTGCGACGGTCGCGAACGACGTCGTCTTCACCTCCGACTTCACCGGAAAGCTCTACGCGTTCTCGACGGCGGACGGGAAACAGCTCTGGACGGCGCAGGCGCCGGCCGGCATCAACGCGTTCCCCGCCGTGACGCAGACGATGCTGCTCGTCGGTGCCGGAACGCCGGGGCTCGGGACGATCAAGAAGCCGGTCTTCTCGCTCGTCGCGTACTCGCTCGGCTAACTGACCGTTGGGGGGAGCCCTCTCGACAGAGGGCTCCCTCACGTACTAGGCGGCGACGGCGCCGGTCATGATCGCGACCGCTTCTTGCATCGTGTGCGACTCCGGTGTGACGACTGCCGCGCGCTTGCCGAGGCGCATGATGTGGATGCGGTCGGCGAGCTCGAACACGTGTGGCATGTCGTGGCTGATCAGGATCACCGGCAAGCCGCGTTCGCGCACGCGCTTGATCAGCTCGACAACTTGCGCCGTCTCCTTGACGCCGAGGGCGGCGGTGGGCTCGTCCATGATCACGACGCGCCTTCCCCACGCTGCGGCGCGCGCGACTGCGACGCCTTGGCGCTGGCCGCCCGAGAGGTCCTGCACCGCGGCGCGAACCGACTGCACGCCGATGTTCAGCTCCGCGAGTGCACGCGTTGCTTCCTTGCGCATCCCGCGCTTGTCGAGCATGCGGAGCACCTGCCCGAGCGGACCGGTGCGGCGGAGCTCGCGGCCGAGGAAAAGGTTCGACGCGATGTCGAGCGCGGGTGCGACGGCGAGATCCTGGTACACGGTCTCGATGCCTGCGCGTCGAGCGTCGAGGGGCGTCTTGAAGGTCACCACCTCGCCGTCGAGGCGGATCTCGCCCTCGTCCGGCTGCAGCGCGCCTGACAGCACCTTGATCAGCGTCGACTTGCCGGCGCCGTTGTCGCCGATCACGGCAAGCACCTCGCCCGGATAGAGCTCGAAGTTCGCGCCCGAGAGCGCCGTCACGTGCCCGAAGCGCTTCACGATCCCCGTCGCCTGGAACAAGGGCTCGACTGTGTTCCCCGGCTCCGTCGAGCCTACGCCGGTGTTCCCCGGCTCCCTCGAGCCTACGCCGGTGTTCCCCGGCTCCGTCGAGCCGACGCCGTCCGTGCTCATCCGCGCTCCTTGCGGTGCGTCAGTTGGTCGACCGAGACGGCCAGGATGACGAGGATGCCCGTGATCAGGATCTGGTAGACGGACGAGACGCCCATCAGCACGAGCCCGTTGCGGAAGACGCCGACGATCAGCGCGCCGAAGAGCGTGCCGATCACGTTGCCGCGGCCGCCGAAGAGGCTCGTCCCGCCGAGAACGACCGCGGTGATGCTGTCGAGGTTGTCGGTCTGGCCCGCGTTCGGATCGCCGACTTGCGTGCGCGCAATCAGCAACAGCGCAGCGAGGCCGTAGATCGCGCCGGCCACGATGTAGACGGAGATCAGCAGCCGATCGGTGCGAATACCGGAGAGCCGCGTGGCCTCCGGGTTGTTGCCGACGGCGTAGACGTGGTTGCCCCACTTCGTCTGCGTGAGCACGAACCAGAAGAACCCATAGAGCGCGAGCATCAGGACAACCGCATACGTGATGTCGGTGCCGCCGATCGAGAACGTGCGGCCGAAGAACGTCATCGCGGAGGGCGGGTTGGCGATCGTTTCTTCGTTGGAATAGATGTGGACGAGCGCCATCGCGATGTTGAAGGTGCCGAGGGTGACGATGAACGCGGGCAGGCGGACCTTCGTGACGAAGAGACCGTTCACGAGGCCGAAGGCCGCGCACGCGAGGATGCCGAGGAAGATCGCGGGAATCGCGGGCACGCCGCTGTGCACGGCGAGCTTCGTCATCACGATCATTCCGAACGCCATTACCGCGCCGCAGGAAAGATCGATACCTGCGGTGAGGATGATCAGCGTCTGCCCGATCGCGAGCACGCCGACCTCGACGACCTGCTGCAGGATCAGCGAGAGGTTCGGGCCCTGCAGGAACTGGCTCGACTCGAACGAGAAGAACACCATCGCCAGCAGCAACGCGCCGAACGGCCCTGCAACCGGGTAGCTCGCCACGGCGCGGCCGGCGTGCAGGACGCGCTCGAGCGGGGCGTTGCCCCTACCGGTGGCGGTTGTCGTCTCCAAGGTGGCCATCCTGATCGTGAACGGTCGGAGCCGGGGCGGTCAAGCCGCCCCGGCTCCGCGGGATAACTCGCCTACTACCCCCAGCAGTTGGCGAGGCCGAAGGCGAGACCCTTCGAGGGCACGCCTGCCACAGGCTTGGCGGTGATCAGGTTGACGCCGGTGTCGGTGTAGCCGTGCACCTTCTTGCCGGTCTTGGCGTAGTTCACGACGGCCTGCACGCCGCGTGAGGCCATCTTCAGCGGGTACTGCTGCGACGTCGCGGCGATCACGCCTGCCTTGACGTTGCGGACGCCCGCGCAGCCACCGTCGACGGACACGATGGTGACCTTGCCGGCCTTGCCCGCGTTCTTCAGCGCCGTGTAGGCGCCGGCGGCGGCCGGTTCGTTGATCGTGTAGACGAGATTGATGTCAGGGCTCTTCTGGAGGCACGTCTCCATCGCCGTCTGACCCTGCGCCTGGTCGCCCGACGTGTCGGCACTGCACGTGATCAGCGGCGACATCTTGTACTTCGTCGAGTCCTTCTGGGTGATGCCCGGAGTGCCGAAGCCGCTCAGGAACCCGTTGTGACGCAGGTACCCGACCGACGGGCCCGGGAACAGGTCGAGCATCGCGATCTTCGCGGTCTTCCCCTTGAAGAGCGCCTTCGCGTACTTCCCGATCAGGACGCCCGCGGTGAAGTTGTTCGTCGCGAAGAGCGCGTCGACGGCGGACGCCGGGTTCGGCGGTGTGTCGAGCGCGATCACGAGCACGCCCTTGGCGCGCGCCTTCTCGATCGCCGGGACGACGGAGTCGTTGCTCGGCGTGATCAGGATGCCCTTGACGCCGGCGCTGACCATGTTCTCGATTGCCGTGATCTGCGTCGCGGCATCACCGTCGATCTTGCCCGCGGCCGTGAGCAAGGTGACGCCGAGCGCCTTCGCCTGCTTTTGGGCGCCTTCCTTCATCTTCACGAAGAAGGGGTTCGTGTCGGTCTTCGTGATCAGGCCGACCTTGATCGTCGCGGTGCTACGAGCCGGCGCGTCAGAGCGGGCACTGCTCAACCCGACGAGGAGCGCCAAACTGACCGTCAGCACCCCCATGAGACTCACAAGCCAACGAGAAAAACGCATCTCTCTCCCTTCTGGGTGGGGCCGTACCTCGAGTGGCACCGCCCCCAAGGCGTGTGCTTTCGTGGTAACGGTAACGCGATCTTTCGTGGTCTAACAGAGTCCCGTACCAGTTGTCAAGACGCTTGCTGAGGGGAAATACGAGACGTATAGTCCATCAGCGGTGGTATCCGTACCACGACTTCCAGCCGAAAGGGCACGGAGCGGGATGCGCGTAACAATGCGGCAGGTGGCGGAACGGGCCGGTGTCTCGGCGATGACCGTCTCGCGCGTGATCAACGAGAGCCTCCGGGTCAGCGAGGGGGCTCGGACGCGCGTCGAAGCGGCGATCGCAGAGCTCGGCTACGTGCCGAACCGGCTCGCGAGCGGCCTCATCCGCCGCAAGACCGGGGCGATCGGCGTGATCGTCCCCGACGTCGCGAACCCGTTCTTCACGCTCGTCGTCCGTGGCGCAGAGGAAGTCGCCTGGCGCGCCGGCTACCACGTGATCCTCTGCAACACGCAGGGCGACCTCGAGCGCGAGCGCGGCTACCTCGAGGACATGCTCGCGTTCCAGGTCGAGGGCCTGCTGATCGTTCCGGCCGGGGACCAGTCGCGACCGAGCCTGCGCGTGCTCAAGAAGAACGACGTCCCCTTCGTGATCATCGACCGGTCGATCGCCGGGCACGACGGCGACCTCGTGCAGGGCGACAGCGTTGCCGGTGCCCGGCGACTGATCGAGCATCTGATCGCGCTCGGGCACCGGCACATCGGCATGGTCACCGAGACGAGCGCGGTGTCGACCGCGCGCGATCGCCTGCAGGGCTACAAGGAAGCGCTCGCGGCCGCACGCATCCAGTTCCGTCCCGAGCTGATCGTGGAGGCAAGCGCAATCGACGTCGGCGCCGCGCACGACGCGACGGTGAAGCTGCTCGACCTGCTCGACCCGCCGACCGCAATCTTTTCGGTCAACAACATCGCCGTCGTCGGGGTCGCCGAAGCGGCACGCGAGCGCGGCCTCGCCATCCCGCGCGACCTTGCCCTCGTTTGCTTCGACGACATCGAGCACGCATCCCGCTTCCTCCCCTTCCTCACCGTGATGGTGCAGCCGGCGGAGACGTTCGGGACAATCGCAACGCAACTGCTGCTCGACCGGCTCGCCGGGCAGGTGTCCGAGCGCCGCCGCATCGTCGTGCTTCCCGCCGACTTCATCGTGCGCGAGTCCTGCGGGGCGCACGTGCCTGTCGACGACGCCGCGGCATGACCTACGGCGGTGTCGAGGCGGGCGGCACCAAGTGGGTGTGCGGGATCGGCACAGGCCCCGACGACCTGCACGCGCTCGAGACGTTCCCGACGACGACGCCGGCGGAGACACTCGCGCGCACCGCCGAGTTCTTCAAGCAGAACGGCGGTGTCTCAGCTGTCGGAGTTGGTTCGTTCGGACCGATCGACCTGCGCGCAGGCCGCATCACGACGACGCCGAAGCCCGGCTGGGCGAACTCCGAGGTCGTCTCGGTCCTGCACGACGCGCTCGGCGTCCCGGTCGCGTTCGACACCGACGTGAACGCGGCTGCGCTCGGCGAGGGCCGCTGGGGCGCCGCGATCGGGCTCGACACGTTCTGTTACTTCACCGTGGGCACCGGGATCGGCGGCGGCGTGATGGCGGGCGGGCGCCTCGTGCACGGTCTCGTCCACCCCGAGGTGGGCCACGTGCGGATCCCGCACGACCGCATGCGAGACCCGTTCGCCGGCGCCTGCCCGTACCACGGCGACTGCTTCGAAGGGCTCGCGTCGGGCAGTGCCGTCGCGCAGCGGTGGGGCAAGCCGAGCGAAGAGCTCGGCGACCGGCCGGAGGTCTGGGAGCTGGAGGCGGAATATCTCTCGCTCGGCGTCGTCAACGTGATCTGCGTCCTCTCGCCGCAGCGCGTGATCCTCGGCGGCGGCGTGATGAAAGAGCCGTCGCTCCTGCCGCTCGTCCGCGCGCGCACCCGCGCGCTGCTGAACGGCTACATCGCCCGGCCGGAGCTCTCGGAGGGGCTCGACGAGTACATCGTCGGCCCCGCCCTCGGCGACCGGGCCGGCGTCCTCGGCGCGATCGAGCTGGCCCGCATGGCCGCCGGTGTCTGACACCTTTTCGCGGCGGTCCCGGGGCTAAAAAACGGCTCTACGCCTGGCTCAGCGGCACACCCTCTCCAGGGAATATCCTGGTCACTTCGATAGTTGTAGTTACTACACCGTTTGAACCAGAGTTACTTTTTACATCGAAGGAGAACCAGCGTGTCGAACCTTTTGCTCATCCCTCTGGAAGACAACATCGTCTTCCCCAACATGTCGGTGACGCTCACCGTGGACGTGGGCGACGACGATCGCGTCTTCCTCGTGCCGGTGCACGAGGGTGAGTACGCGGCAGTCGGCACCGTGGCCGAGGTCACCGGGTCGATGAGGCTGCCCGGCGGCGGCGTCGCCGTGACCGTCTCCGGCCTCCATCGCGGCACCGCGGGCGCGGCCCACACCGGCCCCGACGGCCGCCTGCGCGTCGAGGTCGAGGAACGGCCCGACGAGCAGCCCCCGCGCGTCCAGACTGCCGAGCTCGAGCGCGAGTACCGCGCCGTCGTCGAGGAGATCCTCGACCTCCGCGACGCGGACCCGCGCGTCCACGACTTCGTCCGGTCGATCACCGAAGCCGGCGCGCTGGCGGACACCTCCGCGTATGCGCCGGACATCAACTTCGCGGAAAAGGTCGAGCTGCTCGAGACGATCGACATCGTCGAGCGTCTCGAGCTGTCCCTGCGATTGCAGCGTGAGCGGCTCGCAGAGCTGCAGATCCGGCGCCGCATCCGTGAGGATGTGGAGTCGGGCGCACAGAAGCAGCAGCGGGAGTACATCCTCCGCCGCCAGATGGACTCGATCCGCAAGGAACTCGGCGAGGACGACGGCTCCGCGGCCGAGGACTACCGCACGAAGATCACCGAGTCCGGCATGCCCGACGACGTCCGCGAACAGGCCGAGCGCGAAGTCGCGCGGCTCGAGCGGATGGGCGACCAGAACGGCGAGTCGCAGATGATCCGCACGTACCTCGACTGGCTGCTGTCCGTGCCGTGGGGCAAGACCTCCGAGGAGCGCCTCGACCCGGCCCACGCACGCGAAGTGCTGGACGCGGATCACGCGGGCCTCGCCGACGTCAAGGACCGGATCGTCGAGTACCTGGCGGTGCGCAAGCTGCGCCAGGAGCGCGGCATCGAAGAGGACAAGCGCTCCGGCGCGATCCTCACCCTGATCGGTCCTCCCGGGACCGGCAAGACGTCGATCGGCGAGTCGATCGCACGCGCGCTGAACCGCGAGTTCGTGCGCATGTCGCTCGGCGGGATCAGGGACGAGGCGGAGATCCGCGGCCATCGCCGCACCTACATCGGCGCGCTGCCGGGCCGGCTCGTGCGCGCACTGCGTGACGCGAAGACGATGAACCCGGTGATCCTGCTCGACGAGGTCGACAAGGTCGGCGCCGACTGGCGCGGCGACCCGTCGGCGGCGTTGCTCGAGGTGCTCGACCCGGCGCAGAACCATTCGTTCCGCGACCACTACCTCGACGTGGAGCTCGACCTCTCGCAGGTCGTGTTCATCGCCACGGCGAACGTCTTCGACACGATCCCCGGCCCACTGCTCGACCGCATGGAGGTCATTCGCTTCGACGGCTACACCGTCGACGAGAAGGTCGCGATCGGCCGTGACTACCTGTGGCCGCGGCAGCGCGGGCGCAACGGCCTGAACGAGGACGAAGTCGAAGTGACCGACGCCGTGCTCCAGACGGTCGTCTCGGAGTACACCCGCGAAGCAGGCGTGCGGCAACTTGAGCGCGAGCTCGGGAAGCTGCTCCGCAAGACGGCGACGAGCATCGTCTCCGGCAAGCTCGAGGCTCCCGTGACCGTCGACGTCGAGCTCGTCCGCGACGCACTCGGCCGGCAGCGCTTCTACCAGGAGTCGGCGGAGCGCACCGCTGTTCCGGGTGTCGCAACCGGACTCGCGGTCACCGGCACGGGTGGCGATGTGCTGTTCGTCGAGGCGACCTCGATGAAGGGCAAGCACGAGCTCGTGCTCACGGGCCAGCTGGGCGACGTGATGAAGGAGTCCGCGCGCATTGCGCTCTCCTACATCCGCTCACACGCCGACGAGCTCGGGATCGACGAGGACTCGTTCGACGATCGCTCGTTCCACGTGCACGTGCCCGCGGGAGCAATCCCGAAGGACGGCCCGAGCGCAGGGATCACGATGTCGACCGCGATCGCGTCGCTGCTCTCCGGCCGCCCGGTGAAGCACACCGTCGGCATGACCGGCGAGGTGACGCTGCAGGGCCGCGTGCTCCCGATCGGCGGCCTGAAGCAGAAGGTGCTCGCGGCGCACGCCGCCGGGCTCACCGACGTGATCATCCCCGAGCGGAACCGCGCCGACCTGGACGACGTCCCGGCGGACGTCAAGGCGGAGATGTCGTTCCATCCGGTGATGACCCTCGACGAAGTGCTTGCGCTTGCACTCGAGCCCGCACCCGCAGCGCATGCGCTGCCGTAACTGCAGTCCGATGCCAGAGGATGTCCGCCGCGCGGCGGACATCCTCGAGCGTCGCTGGACCGTCTCGATCATCTGGGCCTCGCACGAGGGAGC
>JAOPYY010000097.1 GCA_025964395.1 Actinomycetes bacterium
AGGCGGTGCAGGGGAGCACGCGCTTCTCGTCGAGGAGGATCGAGTCGACCATCTGGGCCGAGGCGGCGCCCGGCGCGTACCAGGCCGAGGTGCCCATCAGCTGGACGAGCTCGCCGCCGCCCTTGGCGGTGCGCTCGACCATCGCGGCGATCTTCTCCTCGGAGACGAGCTTGCGGATCGGAACGCCGCCGACCGTCGTCGCGGAGATCACGGAGACCATCTGGTCGCCGTGGCCGCCGAGCACGACAGCGGTGACGTCTTTGACCGACGCGCCGGTCTCCCAGGCGATGAACGTCTGGAGGCGGGCGGTGTCGAGGATGCCGGCCTGGCCGAAGACGCGCTCCTTCGGGAAGCCCGAGACGCCCTTCGCGACGTGGCACATCGCGTCCAGCGGGTTCGAGACGACGATCAGGATCGCGTCAGGGCTCTTGTCGACGACCTTCTCGGTGACGTCCTTGACGATCTTCTCGTTCGTCGTCACGAGGTCGTCGCGGCTCATGCCGGGCGAGCGGGGGAGGCCAGCGGTGATCACGACGACGTCGGAGCCTGCAGTCGTGGCGTAATCGTTCGAACCGGTGACGTTCGGCTCGTAGCCGAGCACGGCGCCCATCTGGTTGATGTCGAGCGCCTTGCCCTGCGGCAGGCCCTCCTTGATGTCGACCAGGACGATGTCTGCGTAATCGCGCTGCGCAAGCACCTGCGCGCACGTTGCACCGACGTTCCCGGCACCGACGACCGTGACCTTCCGCCTTTCAGACACCTCAGCCCTCCATTTTTCCCGGCTCGTCGAGCCTACGCCTGCAGTTTTTCGATGATCGCGTCGGCGTACTCGCTCGTCCCGACCGCGGTCGGGTCGTCACGCGACGGCTTCATGTCATAGGTGACCGACGTGCCCTCACTAATCACGTCGGCGACGGCGCGCTCGAGCCGCCGCGCTGCGTCCGCTTCGCCGAGGTGATCCAGCATCAACTTGCCGGAGAGGATCATCGCGGTCGGGTTGACCCTGTTCTGTCCCTTGTACTTCGGGGCAGAGCCATGCGTCGCCTCGAACACGGCACTGTCCGGGCCGATGTTCCCGCCCGGCGCCACGCCGAGGCCGCCGACGAGGCCGGCCGTCAGATCGCTGACGATGTCGCCGTAGAGGTTCGGCAACACGAGGACGTCGAACTCCTCGGGGCGCTGGACGAGGCCCATGCAGACTGCATCGACGAGGTTCTCCCACGGCTCGATCTCCGGGTACTCCTTGGCGATCTCGCGGAAGACCTCGAGGAAGAGGCCGTCGGTGAATTTCATGATGTTCGCCTTCGTGACGCACGAGACGCGCTTGCGGCCGTGCTCGCGTGCGTACTCGAACGCGAAGCGGATGATCCGCTCCGAGCCCTCACGGCTGATCGGCTTCACGGAGATCCCGGAGCCGGACGCGATCTGCTTCTTCTGGAGCTTGTTCAGCTCGGCGATCACGTGCTCCGCCTCGGTCGTGCCCGCCTCGTACTCGATTCCGGCGTAGAGGTCCTCCGTGTTCTCGCGGACGAGGACGAGGTCGACGTTGTCGTAGCGGGAGCGAACGCCTTCGTAGGTCTTGCAGGGGCGCAGGCACGCATAGAGGCCCAGTTCGTGGCGTAGCGCCACGTTGACGGAGCGGAAGCCCGTGCCGATCGGCGTCGTGATCGGGCCTTTGAGCGCGACCTTGTTGCGCTTGACCGAGGCAAGGGTCTCCTCCGGCAGAGGCGTCCCGGCGGTCTCCATCACGTCGACGCCCGCTTCCTGCACGTCCCAGTCGAAGCCGACACCGGTCGCTTCGAGAACGCGGCGCGTAGCCTCGGTGAGCTCAGGCCCGGTGCCATCGCCGGGAATAAGGGTGACGCGGTGCGTCATCGGGGGCGGAGCGTACACACAGACATGGGTGTGGCCGCCTAACCCGTAACGGGGAGACCTGCTGTGTCCCCTGGTGATTCCCCACGTGCCGCCCGCCAACTTGGATGGGTGCATGGAAAGCACTGCGGCGCTCCACGACCTTCCCCCCGTCACGCCTGCCTTCATGCAGGCGCCGGCGGTGGCCGGCTCCGGCCGGGCCGAGACGACCGCGGCGCTCGCGAAAGCCGAGCGCTACCTCGATGCGCATCGCTACGAGGACGCCCTCGAAGCGCTGGGCAGCGTTCATGTGCCGAGCACGTCGGCCCCCGATCTGGCGCTCCGCGTCCTGCACCAGGAGACCTGGGCCCGGCTCTACCTCGGTGACGTCGAGAAGGCCGACTCGATTGCCGAGCGGGCACGTGCGCTCTCCGAAGGCTCCGACTTCTCCGACCTCGAGCGCGCCGAGTCGCTGTTCCGCCTCGGCTGCTGCCGGCTCAAGCTCACCCGTGTCACGAACGCGGTCTCGCTCTACACGCTTGCGCTTCGCCTCGGTGAGCACGGCGGGATCGAGGGCGACCGTCTGCGGGCCCAGACCTTCGAATGGCGCTCTCGCTGCTACCAGCTTCAGCGTGAATGGGACGCCGCCGAGAGCGACGCGCACAGTGCGGTCGAGCTCGCACAGCAGATCGGCGACGGCCGGCTCGAGGCGCTCGCCCAGATGCAGTGCTCGCTCGTCACAGAGCGCCGCGGCGATCCGCTGCTCGCGCGCTTCTACGCCGAGCGCGCCCGCGCCCTCGCGATCGACAACAGCGACCGCCAGACCGAAGCGCGCATCGTCAACAACCTCGGCGGCCTGAGCTACCTGCTCGGCGAGCCGCAGGTCGCCGTCGCCTATCTCAAGGAGGCGTTCGCGCTCTCCCTCGAGATCGGCAACGACGCCGACGCGGCGCAGGCCGTGTCGTCGCTCGCTCAAGTTCACCTTCGCTGCGGCGCACCGCAGCTTGCCGAGGAGCAGGCGCGGCACGCGCTCTCGATCCTCGCCGAGCGCACGGACTACGTCGACGAGCGCGGGAACGTGCACCTCGTGTTGGGTCGGGCACTGCTCGACCAGGAGCGCGAGGACGACGCGATGAAGGAATTTGCCGCGGCCGAATGGCTCTTCGAGTCACTCGGATCGACCAGCCACGTCGCGGCCGCGTGGATGGCGCAAGGCGATCTGTACAGCCGCAAGGGCGACCTCGAAGCTGCGACGGCGCTGTATCGCCGTGCGGCCGAGGCTCTCCAGGACTTCAACTTCTAGAGAGGAGGCCACTCCACATGAAGAAGAACATCAACTTCGTTGCCGTGATCATGTTCGCGCTCGCACTCGCGTCGATCCTCGGCAAGGTCAAGCCCGGCTACGGATTCTCGAGCGGCGGCTGATGCGTCGCAGCTCGAAGGCTCTCATCGCCGGTGCCGTGGCTCTCGCAGTCGCGGCGCCGGCGTTGGCCATCACCGGTGGCTCGCTCGACGGCACTTCGCACCCGGCGGTTGGCCTGCTCCTCGCGGATCTCGGGAACGGCCCTGAGCCCGACTGCTCGGGCAGCCTCGTGTCGCCGACGGTGTTCGTGACCGCCGCGCACTGCACCGGGAACCTGGCGTCGAATCGCGTGTGGGTCAGCTTCGACTCGCAGTACGTCGCGGGCTCGTCGTCGCTGCTTTCGGGAACGGCACACTCCGATCCTCAGTGGGGGCTCGTGAAGAACGACTCGCACGACCTCGCGGTCGTCGTGCTCGACAGCCCGGTGCGCGGCGTCACGCCGTTCGCGCTTCCGCAGGCGAGGGCGCTGGAGGCTGCGGGCGTTGCGTCGCAGGCGTTCACGAACGTCGGCTACGGCTACGCGGATCGCTCGTTCACGTTCGACGGCTACCGCCGTTGGTCGACCTCCTCGTTCACCAACGTCAAGCCGACCGAGATCCTGCTCGCCGACAAGTCCGGCGGCGTCTGCTTCGGTGACTCGGGCGGCCCGCGCCTGCTCGGCAACGTCGTGGTTGCAGTGACCTCGACCGGCAACAAGAACTGCACCGGCCAGAGCATCAGCTACCGGCTCGACACACCGGCCGCCCGTGCATTCCTGGCGTCCTTCGTACCGGCTCCCTGAGGGGGAGCCGCTACGAACGGCCTTTCTGTACCGTTCCAGCCGATGGCCGTGGCCGATACTGAGTTCCGTCCCGGACTCGAAGGCGTCATTGCCTTCGAAACGGAGATCGCCGAACCGGACAAGGACGGCGGTGCCCTTCGCTATCGGGGCGTCGACATCGAGGATCTCGTCGGCAAGTACCCGTTCGAGAACGTGTGGGGGCTGCTCGTCGACGAGGACATCAACTCACCGCTCGCGCCTACGGAAGCGATTCATCTCCAGGATCCGAGCGGCTCGGTTCCCGCCGACCTTCAGGCTGCGCTCGCGACGCTCGGGCCGAAATGGGGGATGCAGAAGCTTGTCGACATCGACGACACGCAGGCGCGCAACGATCTCGCGCGGCTCTCGTCGGCAACGCTGACCGTCGTCGCTCAAGCGGCGCGAGGGAAGCAGCCGGCCGTGCCGGAGTCCGAGATCGAGAAGGGCGAGAACGCGGCCGCAAAGTTCCTGATCCGCTGGCGTGGTGAAGCCGACCCGCGCGCGGTGAAGGCGCTCGACACGTATTGGATCTCCGCCGCCGAGCACGGACTGAACGCCTCGACGTTCACCGCGCGCATCGCCGCCTCGACCGGCGCCGATTGCGCCGCGGCGCTGTCGTCCGCCGTCGGAACGCTCTCCGGCCCGCTGCACGGTGGCGCGCCTGCCCGCGTGCTCCCGATGATCGATGGCGCAGCGGAAGCCGGCGATCCCGAGAAGTACATCCGCGACCTGATCGACCGCGGCGAGCGGATCATGGGCTTCGGCCATCGCGTCTACCGCGCCTACGACCCGCGTGCGACGGTGCTCAAGCGCACCGCTCTCGAGCTCGGGTCGCCGCGCGTCGAAGTTGCTGCGGCGCTCGAACAGGCAGCACTGAAGGTGCTGCGCGAGAAGTCGCCGGACCGTCAGCTCGAGACGAACGTCGAGTTCTGGGCGGCGGTCGTTCTCGACATCGCCGAGATCCCGGCCGACCTCACGCCGGCGATGTTCGGCTGCGCGCGTGTCGCCGGCTGGTCCGCCCATATCCTCGAACAGAAGCGCACCGGGCGCCTGATCCGCCCCGGGGCCCGCTACATCGGGCCGCCGCCGCGCCCGGTCTCCGACGTCGCGAAGTGACGTCGCCCGCCACGGCGAAGAAGTCGGTCCAGCTCTCGGGCGTCGTCGTCGCCGAGTCGGCGGTCTCGTCGATCGACCCCGGTGCCGGGGTGCTGATGTACCGCGGCTACGACATCGCGGATCTCGCGGAGCACTCCACGTACGAGGAGACCGCGTACCTCCTGCTACACGGTGAGCTGCCGGACGCGGGTGCGCTGGAAGCATTCACGCGCGAGCTCGCGCAGCGCGAGCTGCCCGAAGCGATTGCCGATGCGGTCGACCGTTCTGCGACGGCTGCCGCCCCGATGGACCTGTTGCGCACCGTCGCGTCAATGCTCTCCTTCGGCGTAGAAGACGCAGGGCATACCGACAGAGACTCGAGCCTCGCAGCGGCGACTCGGCTGATCGCGAAGCTTCCGACAGCCATCGCACGGCAGCACCGGCGGCGCGAGGGCCTCGATCCGGTCGCGCCCGATGCGTCTCTCGGCTACGCGGAGAACTTCCTCACGATGCTCCGGGGCGAGCGCCCCAGCGAGCGCGAGGCGCGGATCTTCGACATCGCGCTGATCCTGCACGCCGAGCACGAGATGAACGCGTCGACGTTCACCGCGCGTGTCGTCGCAGGGACGGGCGCCGATCTGACCGCCGCCGTCGTCGCCGGGATCGCCGCCCTCAGCGGGCCGCTCCACGGTGGCGCCAACGCTGCTGCGATGGCGCTCTTCGAGCGGTGGGGCTCGGCGGAGCGGACACCGGCAGCCGTGCACGAGATGCTCGAGCGCAAGGAGAAGCTCTTCGGTTTCGGCCATCCGCTCTACCGCGCGTACGACCCGCGGGCAACGATCCTCAAGCGCCTGTCCGAGGAGCTCTCGGCGCAGGCCGGCGATCCGAACTGGTTCGCGATTACCGATGCGGCGGAGCGGACGGTCTTCGAGGAGAAGGGCCTCTACCCGAACGTCGATCTCTACTCGGCTTCGGTCTACCGCTATCTCGGGATCCCGACCGAGTTGTTCACGACGGTCTTCGCGGCGAGCAGAGTCGCAGGCCAGTCGGCCCACGTGCTCGAGCAGCAGAGCGACAACAGGATCATCCGGCCGTCAGCGACCTACGTCGGCGAACCGCGCCGCGCGTATCCCGAGGCGCAGTGAGCTCGCTCGCGGACGCAGCGAACGAGGCCGACGCGTTCGCGGAGGAGGGCAAGGAACGCGAGCTCTCACAGCTGCGCGCCGAGTGGGACGACGAACTGGAAGCCGCGGCGCGCACGTCGGACTTCCGCGAGCGGGCCGTCGCCTATCGCGCGATCGGTCAGTTCAGGTTCCGCACGAAGAGAGAGCTTCTACGCCGCGGGCTCGAAGACGACAGCCCGGCCGTTCGCGGCTCGGCGTTGCTCGCGCTCGAGAAGCTCTCGCGCGATCACCCCGGCGACGTGAACGACGTGCGCTCGTTGCTGCACGAGCTGCTGACGCATGACGGGAACGAGGCGGTGCGCCGGCTCGCGGTGGTTGCGTTGAGAAACGGCTCCGCGCGCCCGGACACGATCCAGATCCTCAGCTCGCTCGGAGACGACGACGAGCAGCCGCGCGAATTGCGCGAAACCGCGACGAAAGTCGCGCAGCTGCTGCGGCGCAAGAGTACGAAGTAACCTTTAACTCGCTAGACGCAGCTGCAGCCGTCGTGACGGCCGCACGAGGGGCAGGTGGCCCGTTTGCGCTTGAGCTCAAGCGCGTTCTTTGCGAGCCCGGCCCTCATCATCAGCCACGCCGCGCCCGACGCCAGGGCCATCAGGAGTTCGACGTGTGGATCGAGTTGCACCTTGTTCCTCCGTAGATCTTCGACGCGCGTGCGGGTGCGCCTGGAAATACAACTGCCGACGGCGTTTGTCGGTTACGTGCGTGTAGAGCTCCGTGGTCGAGAGATCGGCATGTCCCAGCATTTCCTGAACCGATCTCAAGTCTGCTCCTCCCTCGAGGAGGTGCGTTGCAAACGAGTGCCGGAGCAGGTGGGGGTGGACGCGGTGAGGGTCGAGGCCGGCTTTCTCGGCCAGCTTGCGGAGGATCAAGAAGGCGCCGGCGCGTGTGAGAGCCCCGCCTCGGGCGTTCAGGAACAGCTCCGGGCGGTGTCGTGAATCGAGGTACGGGCGACCGCGGGCGAGGTAACTCAAGAGTGCCTGGGAGGCGTGCCGGCCGATCGGAACGACGCGCTCCTTGCCGCCCTTGCCGATCACCCGGACGAGCCGGTCGTCGAGGTCGACGCCCGCCTTGTCGAGTCCGATCGCCTCGGAGACCCGCAGCCCGGCGCCGTAGAGCAGCTCGACGAGCGCCTGGTCGCGGAGCGCGCGCGGCTGTGTGCCGGCCGCGGCCTGGATGAGGCGCTCGGCCTCGCCCGGCGAGAGCGTCTTCGGCAGCGGCTTCGCGCGGCGCGGCAGCTTGATCGCCGCTGCGGGATTGTCGTCGCGCGCGCCGAGCAGCTGCTGGTGGCGGTAGAAACTGCGCGCGGCGGCGGTGCGGCGCGCGATGGTCGCGCCGGACAGGCCGTCGGCGCGCAGCTGCGCGGTGTAGCGCTCGAGCTCCTCGAGCGTGGCCTTCGCGATCGGCTTCCCGAGGTACGCGCCGAGCTGCGCGAGGTCGCGGCGGTACGCCTCGACCGTCTTCGGCGCGCGCCGTGCCGCGAGCAGCGCGAGGAAGCCTTCGACGTCGGGATCGCGCAGCTCTGGACCATGCCCTTCAGGACTGCGCATTTTTAAGACCGTGGATGGGCACCGTCGTAGACCTTCCTGAGCCGCTTGGCGTCGACGTGGCTGTACATCTGCGTGGTCGAGAGGGAGGAGTGGCCGAGCAGCTCCTGGATCGTCCGCAGGTCGGCGCCGCCCTCGAGCAGGTGCGTCGCGAACGCATGGCGGAGACGGTGCGGATGCGGAACGAGACGGCGCAGCGTGGACGTGTCGAGGCGTCGTCCGCGCGCGGAGAGGAAGAGGGCGTTCTCTGCGCCGCGAGCGAGCTCCGGCCGCGCGCGGTGTAGATAGAGCGACACGAGATGCGCCGCCTCTTCGCCGAGCGGGATGATGCGGTCCTTCGCACCCTTGCCTTCGCGCACGTGCACGAGCTCTTGTTCGAAGTCGACGTCGCCCAGATCGAGCCCGACCGCCTCGGCGCTGCGCAGGCCGGCGGAGTAGACGAGCTCGACCAGCGCACGGTTGCGCAGACCGAGCGCCGTGCCCGGGTCGAACGTGTCGACGATCTGGTTGATCTCTTCCTGCTTCGGCGCGTCGGGCAGCCGGCGCGGCCGCTTCGGCGCGAGCGCAGCGTCGGGCACGCCCTGCGGGCCGAGCGTGAAGCGAAGGAGCGAACGGACCGCGACGAGCTTGCGCGAGATCGTCGACGGCGCGAGGCGGCCGTGCTCGCGGGCGCGGCCCAGCTCGGCGACCCAGTCGACGAGGACGCGGACGTCGATGTCCTCGACCGGGCTGTCCGGCCCGAACCAGCGTCCGAACTCGTGCAGGTCTGCCCCGTAGGCGCGCCGGGTCGCCTCGGAGATGCCTGCGGCCTCGAGGAAGCGCTCGGTTGCGGCGTCGAAGGTCACAACCCCTGTCTTTCGCCGTGCGACGGTCGGTTCCTGATGGGAGTGCCTGCGGGGATGCCTCAGACCAAGTAGGTCGTTCGGGTCGGGCGCGGGGCATAGCGGTGTCTACGTTCAAGCCCGACTCGGGCGAGATGCGCCGCGTCTGAGCCACCAGCCGGAGGTGCTTCAATCGGGAATCGACCGTCCGTATAGGATCGCCTGCCGATGGCCGACCGCGTCACCCGTCTCGCCCAACTCGCTGTCCACGGCGCCAACGTGCAACCGGGCCAGGTCGTGCTGGTGCAGGCCGACCTCGGGCACGAAGAGCTGGCGCGGGCGGTGGCCGCAGCGGCGTACGACCGCGGCGCGAAGTTCGTGGACGTCAACTACTTCGATCCGTACGTCAAGCGCGCGCGGATCGAGCACGCGGACCCTGACACGCTCGAGTTCGTGCCGTCCTGGTACGGCGATCGGTTCACCGAGCACGCGAAGGAGCACGGAGCGCGTGTCACCCTGAACGGCGTCACCGCACCGAACCTGCTCGACGATCTCGACAAGACGCTCGTCGGCCGCGACCGCCTGCCGCGCGTCAAGGAACTCAGCGACATCGTCGCCAAGCGGCTGACCAACTGGTGCATCGTGCCCGCGCCCCATCCGGCCTGGGCTTCGCTCGTCTGGCCTGAACTCTCCGAGGACGAGGCCTACGAACGGCTGTGGAGCGAGCTCGAGCACGTGTTGCGCCTCGACGAGTCGGATCCAGTTCAGGCGTGGGAGGAGCGCATGGCCGTGCTGAAGGACTCCGCCAGCCGGCTCGCCCAACGCCGCTTCGACGCCGTCGAGCTGCGCGGTCCGGGAACGGAGCTGACGATCGGTCTGCTGCCGACGGGGACGTGGTGGTCGGCGGACTTCACGACCGCCGAGGGCCTGCGACACCTGCCGAACCTCCCGACAGAGGAAGTCTTCACATCGCCGGATCCGCTGCGGACCGAGGGGCACGTCACGTCGACGAAGCCGCTCGTGCTGCAGGACGGAACGATCGTCCGCGGCCTGCGCGTCCGGTTCGAGGCCGGCAAGGCGGTCGAGATCGACGCCGACGAGAACGCCGAGGCGCTGCTCGCGCGTCTGGCGGTCGACGACGGCGGCCTCCGCCTCGGCGAGCTCGCGCTGGTCGACCGCAAGGGTCGCATCGGCCCGCTCGGCACCGTGTTCTACGACACGCTGCTCGACGAGAACGCGTCAAGTCATATCGCGTTCGGCAGCGGCTTCCCGTTCCTTGTCGAGGACGAGGATGCGAGTCGCGTCAACGAGAGCGCCACGCACGTCGATTTCATGATCGGCTCGCCTGAGCTCGAGGTCGACGGCGTCACGGCCGCGGGTGAGCGCGTGCCGATCCTGCGTGGCGGCGACTGGCAGCTGTAGCGGCCACAGAAGACAAGAGCGACACAACGGTTCGGATCCCAAACAAGCCGATGAATCCGTACCATCCAGGTATGCAGGCGACGTTCGAGGGGCGCTCGGCTTGACCGCAACCGAGTTGCCCGGGCGCGTGGCGCTCTCCGAGCACGGGATCGAAGCGTCCGGCCCCGTTTATCGAAATCCGACGGTCGCGCTCCTCTACACGCATGCCCTCCTGCGCAGCGACGGGAAGCTCGCAGAGGGTGGACCGCTGGCAGTCGACACCGGCGCGTTCACCGGTCGCTCTCCGAAGGACAAGTTCCTCGTCGAGGAGGACAGCTCGCGGGACCGCATCTGGTGGGGCGAGGTCAACCAGCCGCTCTCGGAGGATCACTTCAGCCGCCTGCGCGACAAGGTCACCTCGCAGCTCGACTCGGCCGACGCGCTATACGTGATCGATGCCTGGGCCGGCGCCGACCCTGCGCACCGCATCGGTGTGCGCGTGATCACCGCGCACCCGTACCACGCGCTCTTCGCGAAGACGATGTTCATCGACCTCGCGCCGGGTGAGGAGGAGACGTTCGCGCCGCAGGCGCTGGTACTGCACACACCCGACCTCGAAGCAGATCCTGCGCAGGACGGGACGCGCACCGGAACGTTCATCGTGCTGCACCCGGGGCGCACCGAGCTCCTCGTCGGTGGCACGTTCTACGCCGGGGAGATCAAGAAGTCGATCTTCACGGTGATGAACGACCGGCTCCCGCTCGAAGGCGTGTTTCCAATGCACTGCTCGGCGAACGTCGGCGATGACGGCTCCGTCGCCGTCTTCTTCGGCCTCTCCGGCACCGGCAAGACGACGCTCTCCGCGGATCCCGAGCGCAAGCTGATCGGCGACGACGAGCACGGCTGGGGCGACAGCGGCGTCTTCAACATCGAGGGCGGTTGTTACGCGAAGGTGATCCGCCTGTCGCCAACCGCCGAGCCCGAGATCTACAAGACGACGCGCACATTCGGGACGATCCTCGAGAACGTGGCGATCGACGAGCAGGGCAACGTCGATCTCGACGACGCCTCGAAGACCGAGAACACGCGCGCGGCGTACAAGCTCGAGCAGATCGCGAACGCGCTGCCGACGAAGATGGCCGGCCATCCGAAGTCGGTGATCTTCCTCACCGCGGACGCATTCGGGATCTTCCCGCCGATCGCGAAGCTGTCGAACGCGCAGGCGCTCTACTTCTTCCTCTCGGGCTTCACCGCGAAGCTCGCCGGCACCGAGATCGGCGTCACCGAGCCGCAGCCGACCTTCTCGACGTGCTTCGGCCAGCCGTTCCTGCCGCAGCACCCGAAGGTGTACGCGCGCATGCTCGACGCGAAGCTCGAGCAGCACGGCTCGACCGTGTGGCTGCTCAACACCGGCTGGACCGGCGGTCCGTTCGGTGAAGGCGAGCGCATGCCGATCCAGGCGACGCGCACGATGCTGAGTGCCGCTCTCTCCGGTGTCCTCGACGTCTCTGAGTTTCGTGTCGACCCCCTGTTTGGCTTTGAGGTACCCACGGCGGTCACTGGGGTCGACACGAAACTATTGAACCCCCGTGCCACCTGGAACGACCCGGCTGAGTACGACCGCAAGGCGCGCGAGCTCGCCCAGCTGTTCGCCGACAACTTCGCGAAGCGGTTCGGCGACGTCGGCGAGTCGGTCCAGGCCGCCGGCCCCAAGCTTTGATGGCGAACACGCCCTGGCGCGTCGTAATCATCACCGTGCTCCCTGTCGTCGCGCGCCTGTCTGCGCAGATCGTTCAGGGCCTCGGGCACGAGCCGGTTGCCGTGATCACCCCGCGGAGCCGCGCGCCGGGAGCACCGCCGATGCCCTTCGCCGCGGAGCACGTCGCGGACGACCCGCACGAGCTCGACGTGCTCTTCCCCGCGACGAGGCACTCGATCGCGCCCCTGCTCCGCGCCTACGAGCCGGACCTCGCGCTGTGCGCCGGCTTCCCTTGGCGGATTCCCGCAGAGGCGATCGCCGTCCCGAAGCACGGGATCGTCAACGGTCACCCTTCTCTCCTGCCGCGCTACCGCGGGCCGTTCCCCGTCGCGTGGGCGGTGCGCAACGGCGAGACTGAGATCGGCCTGACCTACCACTTGATGGACGCCGAGTTCGACACCGGCAACGTGCTCGCGCAGGCGCCGATCGAGCTCAGGGACGACGACACGAACGAGACGCTCTTCGCGCGCTTCCCTGCGTTGACGGCGGAGCTGCTCCCGATCGTCTTCGAGCGCCTCGCCCGCGGCGATCGCGGTGAGGTGCAGGAAGGCGGGGAGTACCAGAGCGCCTTCGAGGACGACTATCGCTTCGTCGATCTCACCCAGACCGCCGAGAAGGTGCATCGCCAGACCAGGGCGTGGGGCTTCATCCCGCCGATCCTCCCCGACATGGGCCCGATCTTCGAGCGAGATGGCACAAGGGTCCGGCTGCTGCGCACGAGCCTTACCGAGGTCGCCGGCGCCGAGCGCGTCGACTGCGCCGACGGGCCGTTGTGGATCCTCGAAACAGCCGCGCCTTAAAGGCACCTCTAGTGCCGCCCGCCAACGAGTCGTTTCGGTAGCGTCCGTCTACGTGGAAGCGACGCACGACGTTCTGGTCGTCGGCGCGGGCTGCGCGGGCATGCGTGCGGCCATCGAGGCGTACGACGCCGGCGCAAACGTCGCCGTGATCTCCAAGCTGCACCCGACCCGCAGCCACTCCGGCGCGGCCGAGGGCGGCATCAATGCGGCGCTCGGCAACGCGGCCGAGGACTCGCCCGAGATTCACGCCTTCGACACCGTCAAGGGCTCGGACTACCTGGGCGACCAAGACGCAATCGAGATCTTCACGCGCGAGGCGCCCGGCGACATCTACCAGCTCGAGCACTGGGGCGCGTTCTTCTCGCGCATGGTCGACGGCCGGCTCGCGCAGCGCCCGTTCGGCGCAGCGGGCTCGCCGCGCACGGTGTTCGCAGCCGACATCACCGGCCACGTGCTGATCCAGGTGCTCTACGAGCAGCTCGTCAAGCGCGACATCACGGTGTACGAGGAGTACTTCGCGTGGAAGCTCGTCGAGAACGACGGGCGTTGCCAGGGCGTCATCTGCTGGGACCTGCTGAACGGCGGGATCAAGGTCGTCGGCGGGAAGACGACGATCCTTGCGACCGGCGGTCAGGGCCGCATCTACCGCACGACGACGAATGCGTACGCATGCACCGGCGATGGAGCGGCGATGGCGTTGCGCATGGGTCTCCCGTTGAAGGACATGGAATTCATGCAATTCCATCCGACGACGCTCTACCCGACCGGGATCCTGCTGACGGAGGGCTGCCGCGGTGAAGGCGCCTACCTGATCAACAGCGAAGGCGAGCGCTTCATGAAGACCTATGCGCCGAACGCGATGGAGCTCGCGTCGCGCGACGTCGTGTCGCGTGCTGAGCAGACCGAGATCGACGCGGGGCGCGGCATCAACGGCTCGGTGATGCTCGACATGCGCCACCTCGGCGCCGAGCGCATCATCGAGCGCCTGCCGGGCTCGCGCGAGCTGTCGATGACGTTCGCAGGCCTCGACCCGATCTACGATCCGATCCCCGTTCGGCCGGGCGCCCACTACCACATGGGCGGCATCGAGACCGACAACGACGGTGCAACCGAGCTGACCGGTCTCTACGCCGCCGGCGAGGTCGCGTGCGTGTCGGTGCACGGAGCGAACCGCCTCGGCGGCAACTCGCTGATGGAGACGATCACCTTCGGCCGGCGCTCCGGCCGTGCGGCCGCCGAGTGGGCGCTCTCGAACACGACGATCGACGTGCCGCGCAGCGCAGAGGCGGACGCCGAGCGCGATCTGCGTGGCCTGCTCGACGTGACCGAGGGCGAGCGTCCGTGGCAGATCCGCAACGACCTCGGCACCTCGATGCTCGACAATTTCGGCGTCTTCCGCCGCGAGGAGCAGATGGCCAAGCAGATCGAGATCATCGGCGAGTTGCGCGAACGCTACGCGCGCGGCGTGATCGTCGAGGACAAGGGCGAGGTCTTCAACAGCGACCTCGTGCAGGCGATCGAGCTCGGCAACATGATCGACCTCGCCGCCTGCATGCTGCAGGCGGGAATCGCGCGCAAGGAAAGCCGCGGCGCGCACGCACGGCCGTACGACTATCCGACGCGCGACGACGAGAACTTCATGAAGCACTCGATCACCCGCTGGGTCGGCGACGGTCCGGTACTCTCGTACAAGGATGTGCGCTACACGAAGTATGACCCGATGGAGCGCAAGTACTAATGCGCGCCGCCATCGCGATCGCTCCTTTCGCGCTCCTTGCCACGTCGTGCGGCGGCAAGGCCGGGGATCCATACGCGAAGTCGCTCGCGATGGGGAGCGAACACGTCGAGATGAGGGGCTGGGTCACCGCCAACGGGAAGACGCGCATTCCGATCTCCGCCAGCGGAGATTTCACGAATACACCCGATCGCGGCACGTTGACGGTTCACATGCATGGCGCGACGTTCCGGGAGGTCTTCGACCGGAACACCGTTTACGTTCAACGAGGGAACGATTGGGTCCGCGCGCGCGTCGAAGCGGGCTCGCCGCAGACGCCGGCGCAGTTTTTTCGCGCGCGTCGCCCGGCCCGGGCCCAGGATGGCCTGGTACGGCACATCGACGACAAGTCGCGCTCCGGCTTCCTCTCGGTCGACTTCTCCCGTTACGGCGCGCATGTTTCGGTCACCGTTCCTCGAGTGAAGGGATCCAAGTGACGATGCAGGTCGGTCTGAAGGTCTGGCGCTTCAACTCGCGCACCGGCGAGCGCGAGCTGCAGGAGTATGAGATCGCGGCGCCCGAAGAGGCGACGCTCCTCGACTGCCTCGACATCGTCAAGGACCAGCACGACGGGACGCTCGCCTACCGCAAGAGCTGCCGGATGATGATCTGCGGCTCCTGCGGCATGCGCATGGACGGAGCCGCGGTGCTCGCGTGCAAGACGCGGATGTACGACATCGCGCAGGCCGGCCACGTGCCCGTGATCTCCGCGATGGGGAACCTGCCGATCGTCAAGGACCTCGTCGTCGACATGGAACCGTTCTGGGACAAGTTCAAGAGCGTCGATCCGTTCCTGCAGCCCGGCTACGAGGAGCCGCCGGACGGCAAGGAGTACCGCATCGGCCAGGCGCGCATGAACGTCATCCACAAGGAAGCTCTCTGCATCAACTGCGGCTGCTGTGTCTCCGAGTGCAACTCGATGGAGGCCGACCCGAGGTTCCTCGGCCCGCAGGCGCTCGCCAAGGCGATGCGCTTCGTCGGCGACCCGCGCGACGGCAACAAGATCGCGCGGCTCGAGAAGCTGAACGGCGAACACGGGATCTGGGAGTGCACCCGCTGTTACATGTGCACCGAGCGCTGCCCGAAGGGTGTCGACCCGCGCGACGCGATCGCGAAGCTCGGCGCCGAGTCGATGCACGAAGGGATCGACCGCGACATGGGCGCGAAGCACGCGAAGTGGTTCGTCGTCTCGGCGAAGACCACCGGTTGGCTCCGCGAGACCGAGCTCGTGCCGAAGACACAGGGCGTCATCTCTGCGATCAAGCAGACGCGGTTCGCGCTGGATCTAGCCCTGAAAGGAAAGGTGCCGCCGCCATTCCCGCCGCACGTTGCGAAGAACGTCAAGGAGTCGCGCCGCCTCCACGACCTGACGACCCAGCAGGGCCCGAAGGGCTATATGGGCATCGTGCAGGGCGAGCGCGCGCTTGGAAAGCTGGCGCATGGCCACACGGCCGAGGACGAGACGCTCGCAGAGATCTATGCACGGCCGGGCGCGTTCACGCGGCCGTTCATCGCCGGTGAGGAGCTCGAGGCGCCGGTCTTTCTCGAAAAACCGCCGGAAAGGTAGAGCATGAAAAAGGTCGCGTACTACAAGGGGTGCCTCGCATCGCTGTCGGCGAAGGAGCTCGACTCGGCGACCCAGGCGCTCGCGCCGAAGGTCGGCCTCGAGCTGATCGAGCTCGAGTCGGTCACCTGCTGCGGCGCCGGCGACATCCACGAGGCTGAGCCCGACTACTACCTCCACCTGAACGCGCGCATCCTCGCGTATGCGGCGGCGGAGAACGTGGACATCCTGCTCACGGTCTGCAACGTCTGCACGCTCAACCTGCGCCAGGCGAACTTCATGCTCATGGGCGACGCGGACCTGCGGGCGCGCGTGAACGAGAACCTCGTCTCGGTCGGCGTGCCTGCGTACGTCAAGGACGTCGACGTGCGGCACCTCCTCTGGGAGATCGCGGAGGGCGAGGGGTACGAGCTCTTGAAGAAGTCGGCGCACCGCGGCCTGAAGGGGATCAAGATCGCGCCGTTCTACGGCTGCCAGATCCTCCGGCCGTCGAAGATCCAGGGCTTCGAGGACCCCGACCGTCCGTGGTCGCTCGAGCGGATCATCGAAGCGTGCGGCGGCGAGGCGATCGACTACCCCGCGAAGATCAAGTGCTGCGGGTTCCCGATCATCCAGGCGCGCGAGGAGACCGCGCTCGGCGAGCTGATCC
>JAOPYY010000099.1 GCA_025964395.1 Actinomycetes bacterium
CGCTGAAGGTGCTGCGCGAGGACGGGTTCCGGACGATCGTCATCAACTCGAACCCGGCGACGATCATGACCGACCCCGGCTTCGCCGACCGCACGTACCTCGAGCCGCTCGACGTCGAGGGCGTGAGTGCCGTGCTCCGGCGCGAGCGCCCCGATGCGCTCCTCGCGACGATGGGCGGCGGAACAGCGCTGAACCTCGCGCGCGAGCTGGAGGAGTCCGGGATCCTCAACGAGCTCGGCATCGAACTGATCGGCGCGCGGCTCGACGCGATCCAGCGCGCGGAGGACCGCGAGCTCTTCAAGGCGACCGTCGAGGGCTGCGGGCTCAAGGTGCCCACGTCGCGCATCGTCACCTCGCCCGACGACCTGCTGGGCGTCTCGCTGCCCGCTGTCGTGCGGCCCGCGTTCACACTCGGCGGCCACGGCGGCGGTTTTGCGTACGACGTCGAGCAGTTGCGCGCGCAGGTCGAGCGCGGGATCCAGGAATCGCCGATCGGCCAGGTGCTCGTGGAGGAGTCCGTGCGCGGCTGGGACGAGTTCGAGCTCGAGGTCGTGCGCGACCAGGCCGACAACGTCGTGATCGTCTGCTCGATCGAGAACCTCGACCCGATGGGCGTGCACACGGGCGACTCCGTCACGGTCGCGCCGCAGATGACGCTGAGCGACGAGGCCTACCAGGAGCTGCGTGACGCGGCGATCGCCGTCATCCGGGCGGTCGGTGTCGACACCGGCGGCTCGAACATCCAGTTCGCGCGCGACCGCGACTCGGGCGACATCCGCGTGATCGAGATGAACCCGCGCGTCTCCCGGTCATCGGCGCTCGCGTCGAAGGCGACCGGCTATCCGATCGCGAAGGTTGCGGCCAAGCTCGCCGTCGGCTACACGCTGGACGAGATCCCCAACGACCTGACGGGCACGACGCCGGCGAGCTTCGAGCCGACGCTCGACTACGTCGTCGTCAAGATCCCGCGCTTCGCGTTCGAGAAGTTCCCGGGCGCCGACCGCACACTCGGCACGCAGATGAAGGCGGTCGGCGAGACGATGGGAATCGGCCGCACGTTCATCGAGGCGTTCGTGAAGGCGAAGCGCGGCCTCGAGGGCGACTTCGAGTGGGAGCCCGACGGCATGCACCCGTGGTTCGTGCGCGAGCTCGAGCAGCTCGAAGCCGAGGAGGCGCGCCAGCAGATCGAGCGCCCGATATACCGGCGCATCGATTCCGTCGCGGGCGAGGTCGACGCGTCGTCGAACTACTACTACGCGACCTGGAACGAACAGGACGAGGGCGCGCCGGAGGGCGACACGAAGCGGGTCGTCATTCTCGGCTCGGGGCCGAACCGGATCGGCCAGGGCGTCGAGTTCGACTACTGCTGCGTGCACGCGGTGCAGACCTACCGCGAGCTCGGTTACGAGGCCGTGATGATCAACTGCAACCCGGAGACGGTCTCCACCGACTACGACACGTCGAACCGCCTCTACTTCGAGCCGCTCGACGAGGCGTCGGTGCTCGCCGTGCTCGAGCGCGAGCGGCCCGAAGGCGTCGTGATCCAGTTCGGCGGCCAGACGCCGCTCAAGCTCGCACGGGCGATCGAAGCGGCCGGCTTCTCGATTCTCGGCACCCCGTTCGACGCGGTCGACCTCGCGGAGGACCGCGAGCGCTTCGGGACGCTGCTCGCCGACCTCGGCATCCGCTGCCCGGACTGGGGGATCGCGCGCTCCGGCACCGAGGCGGCCGCGATCGCCCACCGCATCGGCTACCCGGTGCTCGTGCGCCCGTCGTACGTCCTCGGCGGGCGCGCGATGCGCGTGTGCCATAGCGCGAACCAGGTCGTCGACGCCTTCCACGGCGTGGACGGCCCGACCCTCGTCGACCGCTTCCTGGAGCGCGCGATCGAGATCGACGTCGATGCCATCTGCGACGGCGAGAGCACCTACGTCGGCGCGATCATGCAGCACGTCGAGGAGGCGGGCGTGCACTCCGGCGACTCCGCCTGCGTGCTCCCCGCCCAGTCGCTCAGCGGCGCCGCCTCGGCCGAGATCGCGTCGATCGTCAAGCGGCTCGGGCCTGCACTCGGCGTCGTGGGGCTGCTGAACGTGCAGCTGGCGGTCGTCGACGAAGAGGTCTTCGTGCTCGAGGTGAACCCGCGCGCATCCCGTACGGTCCCGTTCGCGTCCAAGGCGACGGGCGTCAACCTCGTCGCAGCGGCCTGTCGGCTCGCCGCGGGGGAGAAGATCGCCGATCTGAAGCTTCCGGCCGAGCGGCCACCGCGCCAGGTGAGCGTCAAGGCGGCCGTCCTGCCGTTCGCACGCTTCCCGGGCGCCGACCCGGTGCTCGGCCCCGAGATGCGCGCCACCGGCGAAGTGATGGCGAGCGCCAATGACCTGCCGACCGCGTTCGCGAAGGCGGAGCGCGCCGCGGGCCGCTCGCTGCCGTCTGACGGTTCGGTCTTCCTCTCGGTGCGCGGCGACGACAAGGCGGCGGCGATTCCCGTCGCCGCCGCGCTCGCCGGGCTCGGGTTCCAGCTCGTAGCGACCCGCGGCACCGCTCGTTCGCTGCGGGGTGCCGGGCTCGAGGTCGAGGAGGTGCGCAAGCTGAACACGCCCGGCGAAGGGGCGAGCGTCGTCGACCTGATCAAGCGCGGCCGCTGCAACCTGGTGGTCAACACCCCCGAGGGCGGGTCGGGCCCGCGCACCGACGGCTACCTGATCCGCGAGGCGGCGCTTGCCGCGCGCATACCGTGCATCACGACGATCGCCGGCGCCGCGGCGGCGGTGCACGCCATCGCGAACGCGCGCTCGGAGACCGCCCTCTCGCTCCAGGAGCGGATCGATGTCGAGACCTCGGCGCGAGCGTCTTAGGGTCACCGGCGTCGAGGACGTCGGGCCGTACGCGCTCGTCCGCGTCGACCGTGGCGGCCTCGAGCCGGGCGTGCCGGGGCAGTTCTTCATGCTCGAAGCCCCCGGGCGCGTCCTGCCGCGCCCGATGTCGCTCTGTCTCGCCCCACGCGGCGAGCTCGGCTTTCTCCTAGATCCGATCGGTCCGGGCACGGTGGCACTCGCCACCCTCGAGGTCGGCGATCGGATCAACGTCTTCGGGCCGCTCGGCAACGGCTTCCGCCTAGACGTCGCCCGCCCGTTGCTCGTCGGCGGCGGTATCGGCATCGCGCCGCTGCCGTATCTCTCCGAGGCGCTCGAGCGTCCGCCGGCGGTGCTCGGCTTCCGGTCCGAGCACCACGCGGAGGCAGCCGCGCTGCTTCCGAATGCCGAGGTTGTGATTGACCCGACACTCATTACAGAGGTCATGCCCCTCGATCGCGACGTGCTCGCATGCGGTCCGGAACCGATGCTCGAGGCTGTCCGCGCGCTCGTCCCGGACGCTCAACTCGCCTGGGAGGCACCGATGGCCTGCGGCTACGGAGCGTGTTACGGATGCGTCGTCGAGGTCGATGGAGAACTGAAACGGCTGTGCGTCGAGGGGCCGGTCCTGTGCTTCTCCTGAACGCCAGTGGGTGCCTTGACGCACTCACCGCACCCGACGTCGCGTCGTCACTGGACGCGTTCGTGACGAAGACGGTGACACCCGACCCCCGCAAGGGGAACGTGCCGGTGCGCATCGCCGAGACCGACTTCGGGATGCTGAACGCGATCGGTTTGGCGAATCCGGGACGCGACGTTTTCCTCGCGGAGACGTTGCCGCAACTACGCGCGTTGAACGTGCCGTTGTGGGTGTCGGTGGGCGGGTTCGCAGCAAACGAGTACGCGGAAACGTGTGCGCAACTGGACGACGTGACGATCGAGTTGAACCTCAGTTGCCCGAACGTCGACGAGGCACCTGAGTCGGCGGCGGAGATCGTCGCGGCCTGCCGCGAGGCGACCGCAAACCCGCTCTACGCCAAGGTTTCTCCTCACTCGTGGGACATGGGGGAGACGGTGCGGGCGGTCGAGGCGGCAGGTGCCGACGGCATCAGCCTGGTCAACACGCTGCGCGGCGTTGCGCTCGACGCGCGCCTGCGGCCGAAGCTCGCGCGCGGTGCGGGCGGCTATTCCGGGCCGGCGTTGAAACCGGTCGCGCTTGCCGCGGTGCTCGCGGCTCGCAGCGCGACGGAGTTGCCGATCGTCGGCATGGGCGGCGTGTGCACCGGACGCGACGCGCTCGAGTTGATCGCGTGCGGCGCGACACACGTTGCACTCGGCACGGTGCTCTTCGCCGACCCCGACGCTCCCGCGCGCGTGCGCGAAGAGCTCGACGCAGAAGCGACCCGTGCCGGCTTCGATGGTCCGACCGACGCGTTCGGCATAGCAGTGCACGGCGTTGCCCGCCCTGCAAACTAGGCCAAAACGTGGCGCTTGCACGCGGCTGCCAGGTTGGTAGAGTGCGGCCCTCATGGTGCCCCCCCAGACACAGGTCCAGGCTCCGGTCCGCTCGTTGGACCAGAGGATGGAAGCCCTCAAGCGCGCGAACGACATTCGCGTCAAGCGCGCTCAGTTGAAGAAGGATCTGAAGTCGGGGACGATCTCCATCGAGCAGATCCTTGGCGAGCCGCCCGAGTACGTTTCGACCGCCAAGGTGTTCGACATGCTGATGGCGGTGCCGAAGTTCGGCCGCGTGAAGGCCGCCCGCCTGCTCAACCAGTGCCGCATCAGCCAGTCGAAGACGGTCGGCGGCCTCTCCGACCGCCAGCGGTACGAGCTGATTGCCCTCTTTAACCAGCGTTAACAAGCCTGTCTTCGTGGTGACCGGCCCCTCGGGCGCCGGAAAGGGCACGTTGATCCAGCTCGTACTCCCGCGCTTCCCCGATCTCGCACCGGCGGTCTCGGCGACGACGCGCCCGCAGCGTCCCGGCGAGGAAGACGGGGTCCACTACCACTTCTTGAGCCCGGACGACTTCCAGGCGAAGGTCGAGGCGGGGGAGTTCCTCGAGTACGTCGACTACGTCGGCAACCGTTACGGGACACTCAACTCGGAGATCGACCGGCTACGCGCCGCCGGCAAGGCGCCGCTGCTCGAGCTCGAGACCGAGGGTGCGCAGCGTGTGAAGCGTCGCGACGACCACGCCGTCACGATCTTCGTCACGGCGCCGGTGGAAGAGCTGGAGCGCCGGTTGCGCAAGCGGGCGACGGAGAGCTCAGGCGCGATCGGGGAGCGGATCGAGACGGCGAAGCGGCAACTCGAGCTTCAAGGCCAGTTCGATTACGTGGTCGAGAACGACGACCGCGAACGGGCCGCAGACGCCCTCGCAGCCATCATCACGCAGGAACTGAACGGTGCCGCTACCATGGCCGCACAATGATTCATCCTCGCATCGATGAACTGATGAACAAGGTCGACTCGCGCTACGCGCTGGTCATCGTCGCCGCCAAGCGCGCGCGGCAGATCAACAACTACCACCACCAGCTCGGTGAGGGGACGTTCGACGAGTTTGCGCCGCCGCTGATCGAGTCGCGCTCGAAGAACTACCTGACGATGTCCCTCGAAGAGATCGCCGAGGGCAAAATCGTCTACGAGTACCCCAAGACGCC
>JAOPYY010000143.1 GCA_025964395.1 Actinomycetes bacterium
ACATCCGCAAGGCACTCGATGCGCTTCCCGAGCGGGAGCGGCGGATCCTGGAGCTGCGGTTCGGCTTCGAGGGTGAGCCGTGGACGCTCGAGGCGATCGGCCACGAGCTCGACCTGACGCGCGAGCGTGTCAGGCAGCTCGAGGGACAAGCCCTGTCCCGTCTCGCTGCCTTGCGTGAGCTCGCAGGCCTGGCGGCCTGACGCAGAGCTCGCCGGCCTCGCTGCGTAGCTAACTGGTGTCTGACGTCCCGCGAAGGACGTCAGACACCGTTTCTTCTCGCCTCGTCGCGCGCTCGCGGCCAGAAGCATTCGAATCGTGGCTCAGAGACAGCCGTACGTGAGCACGTGAAAGCACGAGCAGCCGGGGGAGGGGCGCGTGCTGCGCCCCCACCCCGAACTGCCGCTTACGGTGTGTAGAGGTACTTCTTGATCGCCGGTGTGTTCACATTGGCGGGCGTGACGACCGCGGAGCCCGTGCCGTAGTGCTTCTTGATTCCGGACTTCTGGCCTTTCGCCCACTTGACCGCAAGCTGCACGCCGAGCTTGCCGATGCCGTAGGGGTACTGGGCGATCAGGGCGTCGATCGTTCCCGCCCTCAGGGCCGCGACCTGGGGCGGGCCGGCGTCGAACTCGACGAGCTTCACCGTCCCGGCCTTGCCGGCCGACGTCACGGCCGACGTCACGCCGTCACCGGACTTGACGTTCACCGCGAACATGCCCTTGAGGTTCGGATGCGCAGCGAGGAGCGCCGAGGTCAAGCGGGCCGCGGTCGGCGTGTCGTCGTTGCTGTACTGCAAGCCGAGGTACGTGACATCCGGGTGCTTCTTCAACTCCGCCGTGAAGCCGGCGACACGCTCGTCGACGGTGCTGACGCCCGGAGTGGTGCTCATGATGGCCACTTCACCCGATCCCCCGATGGCCTGAACGAGCGCCTTGGCGGCCAGGGCGCCGCCCCCGGGGTTGTCGGTCGAGATGTTCGTGAACGCCAGCGGCTTGGTGATGTGCGTGTCGACGGTCTCCACCGGAATGCCGGCACTGATCGCGCGTTGGATCGGTGCCGCCAGCGCGTTGACGTCGGTGGGCGCGATCATGATCACGCTCGGATGTCGCGCGATCGCGGCGTTCAGGAACGGGATCTGCGTCGGCGGGCTGAATGCAGCCGGCGAGCCTGTGAAGCTGAAGTCGGCACCCAGCGCCTTCGCTTCCGCTGCTGCGCCCTTCTTCATCGTCAGGTAGAAGGCGTCGGTCGTGATGCCGGCGACGAGGATCACGCTGATCTTCGCGTGCGTCTTCGCCGGCGCGTTGGGTGACGTGCTCGATGCGCTGCCCGGCAGAGCGGCTGTCGCGACCACGGTGGCGGCGAGCAGCAGGGCGAGCAGAGCTGGATGGCGGCGTGACATTACGGAACCTCCTGTGTTGCTGATTGGAAAAATGTGTCAACGCCTCGGAGTCAGGCGTTGCACCTCCTTTCTCGTCTGGGCCAGAGGGTCGGCCGATAGGCAACGCCTCGTCGGACGTGGTCTGGTCATCTGTTCGTGCGTCGGCGACGCACTTGATCGAGATAGACGGCGAAGATGATCGTCGCTCCGACGAGCACCTCCTGCCAGAACGGTTGGACGTTCTCGATGATCAGGCCGTTCTGAGTGACGGTCGGGATGAAGGCACCGACGGCGCTGCCGAGAACCGTGCCGACGCCACCGAAGAGGCTCGTGCCGCCGATCACGACTGCGCCGATCGCGTTCAGGTTGTCGGTCTGGTGTGAGGCCGAGGAGATGTTCGTGTAGATCGCAAGATCGAGGATCGCAGCGATGCCGGCGAGGAAGCCGCCGAGCGTGTAGACCTCGACGATGTGACGGTTGACGGCAATGCCGGTACGCCGCGCGGCCTCCTCGTTCGATCCCACCGCAGCTGTGTAACGCCCGAAGCGGGTGTGGTGGAAGACGACGTGCGCGATCACGAGGATGACGACGGCGACCCAGATGGGCACGAAGAGCCCGAGGATCTTCCCGTTGCCCACGTTGTTCGTGAAGCTCGGGGGCACGGGAGCAAAGAAGTTCGTGCCGCCCGAGATCAGGTCGGACAATCCGAACGTCACGCCGAGGGTGCCGAGCGTGACGATGAACGGGGGAAGCCGGAGGAGGGTGATGAGCAGCCCGTTCACGAGGCCCCACATGGTCCCGGCGGCGATGCAGACGATCACACCGGCGGCGATGGCACGGGTGGCGTGCGGGTACAGGCCCATTGCCACCTGATCGTGCGTTCCCGACAGGGAGAGCATCGTCTTCGCGCCGCAGACGCCCGCAAAGAGCAGGATGCCGCCGATCGAGAGGTCGATGCCGGCTGTGACGATGATGAACGTCTCAGCGATCGCGAGCAGGATGACTTCGGACGTGTTGAGCGCAATCAGCTTGAAGTTGTCGCCGGCCAGGAACGTGTGGGGTGGCGTCGTGAGCCAGAAGTAGGCGATCAGCGCGAGCAGGAAGAAGAAGAGCCAGGAACGCCACAGAAGGTCGAAGGCCCGTTGCCGGCGGGTCTCTTCCGACGTGGGCAGGTCCTCCGCAGCGACGACATCGGTTGTGGTGGGTGGCTCGAGCTTCGCCATCCTGACTCGGCCTCTATTCCTCGGAGGAGGGTGGGACGGAATTACGCTACGGCGGCCACTGCACCGGTCATCATTCCTACGACCGACTCGAGGGTGGTCTCTGCCGTGTTGAGAGTGACGATCGTCCGCCCGAGCCGCAGCACGGTGATGCGGTCGGCGACGGCGAAGACCTCTGGCAGGTTGTGGCTGACCATGATCACGGCGATGCCCTGGCTTCGCACTTCCTTGATCAGCTCGAGCACCATGCTGGACTCCCGCACGCCGAGCGCCGCCGTCGGCTCGTCCATGATCACGATTCGCCTTCCCCAGGCGATTGCCCGAGCGACTGCGACTGCCTGCCGCTGACCCCCGGAGAGGCTCAGCACCGGCTGGTCGACGGACTGGATGCCGATCTTCAGGCGCCGCATCGCCTCCTCCGTACGGAGGCGCATCGCCTTCTTGTCCAGGAAGCCGAACCAGGAGAGCGGTGGACCGAGCAGTTCCTCGCGACCGAGGAAGAGGTTCGCCGAGGCGTCGAGGTGGTCGGCGAGCGCGAGGTCCTGGTAGACGGTCTCGATGCCGAGCTCGCGCGCTTCCCGCGGCGTCGTGATTGTCACGGGCCCGCCGTTGATCCTGAGTTCGCCCTCGTCTGCGTGTGTGACGCCGGAGATGATCTTGATCAGCGTCGATTTGCCTGCCCCGTTGTCGCCGACGACCGCGTGTACCTCGTTCGGCCGGAGCGCGAAGTTCCCGTCTCGCAGCGCCACGACTCGACCGAAGTGCTTCTGGATGTTCCGGGCCTCGAGGAGGGGCGGCTTGTCTACGCCTGCATTCGCATCCTGAAGGCCACCGTCGTCACTCACATCAATTTCACTATCGCCGAGCCCCCTCTGACCCGTCAAGCGGGACGGCACGTACGGCTAGGGACAGAAAGCTATGACCTTGTGATCCCTTCCCCGGGTATGAGCTCCTGGGTACGCTCTGACGGGTGACGGCCCCGCTGAGAGCAGTCCTGTCGGAGGCGCAGCTCGCGACGCTCGCCGGCGTCGGCGAGGAGCGCACGGCGGCGGCAGGTGACGTGCTCTACGCGGTCGGCGACCTGCGCTACCCCTTCATCGCGATCCTCCAGGGCGAGGCCGCGATCGTCGACGGCGCCGGCAACGAGATCATCCGCCACGGGCCGTCGGGCTTCCTCGGCGAGCTCAACTTGTTGACGGGGCAGACCGTGTACTTGACTGCGGTCGCGATCCAGCCGATGCGCTACATCGCAGTCGATCGGGACGCGCTGCGGCTCCTCCTGTTCGACGACGCACCGCTCTCCGATCTGCTGCTCTCGACGTTCATCGCGCGCCGGGAGTCGCTCCAGACGGTCGAGGGGATCGGCGTGGAGATCGTCGGGCCCCGCTCCTCGGAGCCGACTCGGCGGATGATCGACCTCGCGCGCCGCAATCGCGTCCCCTTCACGTGGCGCGACCCCGAGCACACTGAGGACGCGACCGCGGCCGGGCTGATTGAGGGCCTTCGCCCCGAGGAGCTGCCGCTGGTTCGGCTGCCCGGGGGAACCGAGTTGCGCGGGCCGTCGATGGGCGAGGTATCCCGCAAGCTGGGGATCGGGCTCGAGCTGGCGCCCCGCGAGGAAGTCGACCTCGTCGTGATCGGGGGCGGCCCCGCGGGCCTCGGAGCCGCCGTCTACGGCGCTTCGGAAGGCCTCGACACGCTGGTCGTCGAGGGCACCGCGCTCGGCGGACAGGCGGGCGCCTCACGACGTATCGAGAACTACCTCGGATTCCCCGCCGGGATCAGCGGCTCGGAGCTCACCACCCGCGCCGTCACGCAGGCGCGCAAGTTCGGGGCGCGCACGGCGACGCCGTACCGCGCGGTTTCGCTCGAGACCGGGGACGAGCGGCACACCGTGTACCTCGAAGAGGATCGCCAGGTCGCTGCGCGGGCAGTCGTTCTGGCGACCGGAGCCGAATACAACCGGCTCCCAGTCGACGATCTCGCCCGGTACGAAGGGGTGTCCGTCTTCTATGCCGCCGGTCCTCCCGAGGCGCTGCGCTGCGCCGCCAAGCGTGTGGGCGTGGTCGGCGGGGGTAACTCGGCCGGGCAGGCGGCGGTCTGGCTCGCGCGCGGCGGAGCGCTCGTCACATTGCTGCACCGGCGGGCCGACCTGCGCGAGACGATGTCCGACTACCTCGTCCACGAGCTCGAGCGCTACGGCGTCGCCGTTCGCGACCGTTGCGAAGTGGACGCGCTGCACGGCACCGACGGCGAGCTGGAAGCAGTGACGCTGAAGAACGGCGAACGCGTGCCCTTCTCGTTCTTGTTCCTCTTTCTCGGCGCGACGCCGTGCACCGAATGGCTGGGTGACGTGGTCGCACGCGACGGCAAGGGCTTCATCCTCACCGGCGCCGACGCCGGCGCGGACGGCATCCTCGAAACGAGCGTGCCTGGCGTGTACGCGGCCGGCGACGTGCGCTCGGGGTCGGTCAAGCGTTGCGCGACCGCCGTCGGCGAGGGCGCGATGGTCGTCCGCTTCGTGCACGAGCGGTTCAGCGCCGTCCCTGCCTAGCTTCTTGGCTTCGCATCGGGCAAGCTGAGGCGATGGCCGTCTGCAGCGCTTGTGGTGCCGACAATCGCGCCGGAGCGCGGTTTTGCGATGCGTGCGCCGCGCCGCTCGGTGAGCCGGTCGCGGCGGAGGAGCAGCGGAAGACCGTCACCGTGCTCTTCTGCGACGTCGTCGGTTCGACGACGCTCGGTGAGTCGGTCGATCCGGAGGCTCTGCGCGCGTTGCTGCAGCGGTACTTCGACCGGATGAAAGGGATCGTCGAGCGGCACGGCGGGACGGTGGAGAAGTTCATCGGCGATGCGGTGATGGCGGTGTTCGGCGTGCCGATCGCGCACGAGGACGACGCGCTTCGCGCCGTGCGCGCGGCTGCCGAGATGCGCGAGGCGCTGCCGGAGCTCGGAGTGCAGGCGCGCATCGGTGTGAACACGGGCGAGGTGGTCACCGGCACGGAGGAACGGCTTGCGACCGGTGACGCGGTGAACATCGCCGCGCGGCTGCAGCAGGCGGCCGGGCCGGGGGAGATCCTCCTCGGCGAACAGACGCACGCGCTCGCCCGCGACGCCGTCACGGTCGAGGAGCTGCCTCCACTCGAGCTAAAGGGCAAGGGGCGGCCGGTGCCGGCGTTCCGGTTGACGGCAGTCGAGCACGACGCGCCGGGATTCTCTCGAGATCTGGGCACGCCGATGATCGGGCGCGCCGACGAGCTCAAGTTGCTCGACGACGCGTTCGCCACTGCGGTCCGCCAGGGCGTTTGCGCGCTGTTCACGCTGCTCGGCACGGCAGGTGTCGGCAAGTCGCGCCTCGTGCGCGAGTTCCTCTCCGGTGTCGATGCGCGTGTCGTCGAGGGGCGCTGTCTCTCCTACGGTGAGGGAATCACCTACTGGCCCGTGGTCGAAATCCTGAAGCAGCTCGGCGGCGCGAACGAGGCGCTTCTCGAGGACAGCCCGGCAGCAGTGGAAGCCCTCGCGGCGCTGCTCGGTGAGTTGAAGACGCCAACGACGCCGGAGCAGACTGCGTGGGCCGTGCGGAAGCTGCTCGAGGCAGCGGCGCGGGAGCGGCCGCTCGTCGTCGTCTTCGACGACGTGCACTGGGGTGAGCCGACCTTCCTCGACTTGATCGAGCACGTCGCCGATCTGTCGCGTGATGCGCCGATCCTGTTGCTCTGCGTCGCGCGGCCGGACCTGCTCGACCGGCGTCCCGGCTGGAGCGGCGGCAAGCTGAATGCGACCACCGTGTTGCTCGAACCCCTGGACTCTGCCGAGACCGACGAATTGATCGAGCGGCTGCTCGGCGGGGAGCAGCTCGACGCCGGGATGTCCGAACGGATCCGGATCGCAGCCGAAGGCAATCCGCTCTACGTCGAGGAAATGCTGGCGATGGTGCGCGAGTCCGGCGAGAGCGAGGTGACCGTGCCGCCGACGATCAAGGCGCTGCTCGCGGCGCGCCTCGACCAACTCGAGCCGGCCGAGCGTTCGGTGCTCGCACGTGGCGCAGTCGAGGGGCAGCTCTTCCACAGCGCCGCGGTCGCTGCGCTCGCGTCCCCGCCGGCCTCGGCTGAGCGCCAGCTCGTCGCGCTCGTGCGCAAAGAGCTCGTTCGGCCCGACCGTCCGCAATTCGCGATCGG
>JAOPYY010000185.1 GCA_025964395.1 Actinomycetes bacterium
CCAGGCGATCGTCGGGCTCGCCTCGCACAGCGCGACCGTGTACCTCGCACAGCCGGTCGTGCTGAGCGCGTTGTGGTCGGTCGCGTATTTCGTCTCCGTTGCGATCGGCCGGCCGCTGATCGGCGTGTTCGCGAACGCGTGGTATCCGTTCCCGCCGTGGTTCCGGGCGACCGTGCCGTACAAGCGCGAGTTCGGCCTGCAGACGATCGTGTGGGGTATCTACTGCCTGGCACGCGCGGCGCTGCGGCTCTACGTGCTGCTGCAGTCCGGCGTCGGCGGCTTTGTCGTGATCTCGATCGTCACCGGCTTCCCGTTCTTCTTCGCGCTCGTGTTCTGGGGCATCTGGCACGCGCGCCGTGTGTTCTCGCGGCTCGACGCGACTACAGCCGGCGCTCCGGCGCTGTGAGCTCGCCTGTGTCGGCGTCGCCCGTGTTGACCGTCCCCTGCGGCTCGATCAGCAGGATCTCCGCGCCGTCGTCGGAGCGCGGGCAGTGCTCGACGCCCCGCGGCACGACGAAGAGCTCGCCGGGCCCGAGGACCACGTCGCGCTCGCGGAGCTGGATCGTCAGCGTCCCTTTCACGACGAAGAAGAAGTCGTCGGTGTCGGGATGGGTGTGCCAGACGAACTCGCCTTTGGTCTTCGCGACCATCAGCTTGTAGTCGTTCATTGTCCCGACGATGCGTGGCTGGAACGGCTCGTCGAAGGTCGCGAGCGCGTCCGCGAGATTGACCTTTGCGTCCATCACCTGAGCTTAGATGGCGTGGCCGCACCGGCCGACTGAGGATCGATCGACGCACAATCGTGCGAATGGACGACTGGTCGCCGCGCGCGGATCGATCTACCGTCGCGTCATGGCTGCAGCACTGCTTCTCGCCGACGCCGAGCCCGAGACGCGGGGGTTCCTCGAACGGCACCTGCCGGGCGACGGCTTCGAGCTCGTCCCGGCGCACGGCCGCTTCGACCTCGTGCTCGCGGGCGATGTCGACGGCGTCGATCGCTGGCTCCCACGCGCGCCGGTGATCGTGCTCGGCCACGAAGAGGCAGACACCGTCGACTGCATCCATGCGTTCCGTCGAGGGTGCGACGACTACGTGATGCGGCCTTTCGAGTACGCCGAATTGGTCGAACGGATCCGCGCGGTGCTCCGCCGTGCAGCACCGCGCACCGGTGAGGTCGTCGAGGCGCCGCCGGTGCGCATCGACACCCGCACCCGCGATGTGCGGGTCGACGGCCGGCGAATGCAGCTCGCGCAGAAGGAGTACGAGCTGCTGCTCTGCCTGGCCCGCGAGCCCGAGCGTGTGTTCACGAAGGCGGAGCTGCTGCGCGACGTCTGGAACTACCGGACGATCGGGCGAACCCGCACGCTCGACTCGCATGCGTCGCGCCTGCGGCGCAAGCTGCGGGAAGCAGGCTCACCCGTTGCGCTGATCGAGAACGTGTGGGGCGTGGGGTACAGGCTCGTTGGGGAGCTGCCATTGGAGTAGCCCTAGTATCTGCGCCTACTTCGGTGCTGGCCGAACGTGAACAGCCCGAGCGGGATGAAGAGGAGCGGCAAGAAGAAGACGTGCCCGCCGCTCAAGACCCAGACGAGCACGCAGACAGCGATCCCGATAGCGAGCGCGCGCATGCCTCCAGTTCTGCCGCGCTTCGCGCCGAAGAAACGTTCCAGTAGCCTCGGTGCGTGGACCAGAGCGCCAAGGCCGACACGCTTCGCCAGTTGCACTTCAAGCCGCCGATCCTCGTGCTCCCGAACGCGTGGGACGTCGCGAGCGCGAAGCTGCTCGCGGCGCTCCCCGGTTGCCGTGCGCTCGCGACGACGAGCGCCGCGGTTGCGCGGTCGCTCGGCTGGGAGGACGGCGAAGAGGCGCCCGTCGAGGAGATGCTGCGGGCGAACGGGCGCATCGCGGCCGCGGTCGACCTGCCGGTGACCGGCGATCTCGAACACGGCTACGGCGATCCCGTTGGGACCGCCCGCCGTGCGTGGGGCGCGGGGCTTGTCGGGATCAACTTCGAGGACTCGACCGACGACGGGCACGTGCCGCTCGAGGAGCAGGTCGCGATGATCCGCGCGATCCGCGAAGCGGTGCCCGAGCTCGTGATCAACGCGCGAGTCGACACCTTCATCCGTGAGACGGGCGGGATCGACGAGGCAGTCGAGCGTGCGAACGCCTATCTCGGCGCCGGCGCCGACTGCAGCTACCCGATCGCGTGCCCCGTCTCGGCCGTCGCGGACATCGCACGCCGGATCGACGGGCCGGTCAACGTGCTCGTGATCCCCGGCATGCCGGAACCGGACGAGCTCCAGAACCTCGGCGTCGCGCGGATGACGTGGGGCTCCGGCCTCGCGAGCGTCGCGTATGCCGAGGCCGCGCGCGTCGCCGCAGCGGCGCTCGCATGAGCGCGCTCGCGGCGCTCATCAGCGCGGCGGTTGTCTCGGCATGTCCCGCCACGCACGTCCAATACGTCTCGTACCGCGGCGTGGGCAGCGGGCTCTCCGGCGTGCCGTGGATCGCGACGTCGAACGGGACGTTCTACGGGCATCTCTTCTACGTGGGCGGGACACCATGGCGGCTCAGCAAGCCGGTGGGGGCGCACATCTTCACGACCGTGAAGCCTCGGAATCTCCATCCGAAGGTGCTCTGGATCTCACGCCGCGGGGCGGCCACCGGGCACCTCGTCATTCGTGGCCGGCGCCTCGACGCACCGGGGAGGTTCGTCACGCGCACTGCGAACGTCGGTGCCTACCAGTTCCCCTCGTACGTCGAGATTCCGGCGGCAGGCTGCTGGCGGGTGTCGATCAGTACCGCCGGAGTCTCGGGCAGCGTCGTGTTCGTCGCAGTCGACGACTTCTAGGAGCGGTGAATCACCCGCGCGCCGCGGCCGCGCGTGAAGTACGAGAACGTCCAGCGCGTCAGCACGAGCAACCGGTTCTGGAAGCCGATCAGGTACGCGATGTGGATCCCGAGCCACAA
>JAOPYY010000238.1 GCA_025964395.1 Actinomycetes bacterium
GCGACACCGGCGGTGATCGACCGCGCGTTCTCCTTGTCGTCGCGGACGCTGTAGAAGCTCCAGAGGAAGACGACGGCCACGAGCGCGACGAACCCGAGGCGGCGCGCGCGCACGAGTCCTCGCGCCCAGAGCAGCAGCACCGGGCCGAGGATCACCGAGAAGTAGCGCGCCGTCCACCCCGGTGAAACCTGCGACGAGATGAAAGCTGCCCCGATCGTCACACCGGCGAGCGTCGCCAGCGCCAGGACGATCCGCCGCTCGTCGTCCACGCGGCGGCGCACCACCTCGGCGAGCCCGGCGCCGCCGACGAGCGCGAGCGCGAGGAACGCTCCCTCGCTGCCGAGCACGTTCATCGGCGACAGCACGAGATCGCGAACCGACGGCGCGGTCGACCACGGCGCGCCGGTGTGGCGCGCCTGCTCGAGCAGCGTCGGCAGCCACGGCGCGTAGAGCACGGCGATGCCGAGCGTCACGAGCCCGAACAGCTTCAACCGCTCGCGCGCGAACACGGCCGTCGTGACGGCGAGGCCGATGCAGACGAACAGTCCCCAGTTGTGCGTGTAGAGCATCAGCGAAACGGCAGGCACGAGGAGCGCAGCCCACAGGCGCCTGCCGTGCAGCACGCCTTGCACGTACGCGTACGCGATCACGATCGAGAGGAACGACTCGAGCTCGTACATCCGCGTTTCCTGCGCGTAGTAGGTGAGGAACGGATTGAGCGCGGCGAGCAGCGCGCACACCAGGCCCGTGCGTCGGTCGAACAGCGAACGCGCCGTCGCGTACGCGAGCGGGATGCAGCCGAGCCCGAACAGCAGCGAGAGCGTGTGCGTCGACTGCTCGGAGTCGCCGAAGACGCGGATCCAGAGCCCGAGCAGCATGTAGTACGCAGGCGGCGAGCCGTCCTGGCGCAGGAGCGTCGGAATGGACGACCAGTGATGGTGCGCGAGGCCGACCGAGATGCCCTCGTCGATCCAGAACCCGGCGTTCAGCTGCCGCGTGCGGATGAACAGCGAGAGCGCGGTCAGCGCGACGAGGATGACCGGCGTCGCCCAGCGCGACTCGAGTGCCTCCTCCCAGCGCGTGACGACCGCGACCACTGGAGTGCGTACTACCTCGCCGCTCGCCAAAGCCGGGTGAACGTACCAGCGATACTCCGCCCGTGGACGAGAAAAGGGAGCGCGAGGCGTGGATCGGCTGCGAGCGGTTTCGTCGCGGGCATGAACCCACGCGGATGGACGGGGGCGAACTCGCGGCGGCGCCGCCGGAGGCGGTGGAGCGCTACTCGGAGCTGGTGGCCTCGTCTGCCTGAAGCGGCACGGCCTGGAGGCTCTCGACCGTCCGCTGGCCGTTCCGGGTGAAGACGATGTCGACCGTGTCGTTCTGGCGATAGGTGCCGGCGACGCCGAAGAACAGGGAGAGCCACCGCCAGAATCCGAGCTTGCCCTCCTGTGCGAGCTCGCTGCGGAAGACGAGCATCCGCCCGAGCTGGTCGTAGTCGACGCCCCGCACCTGTGGCACGCCGTTCACGAACACGTCGAAGGCTCCTTCGACGTGAACAGGCAGCTCGACCTGGCTGCGGTGCTCCTGACCCCGTGATTCCACGCTCTATACGATGCCATCCGGCGTGCGCCGTTTCGTTCTTGCCACTCTCGCCACAACCGTAGTCGCCCTCACGACGACGGTCGCCGCCTACGCAGGCAACGGCGGTTTCCTGCCCGGCGAACCGCATTCTCCGAATGCGCACAAGATCCACACCGCCTTCATCGTCATTTCGATCTTCACGGGGATCATCTTCATCGGAGTCGAGGCTGCGCTCCTCCTGTTCATCGTGAAGTACCGCCGAGGCAAGCGCCCGCGGACGGCGGAGGGGCCGCAGATCCACGGTTCGACGAAGCTCGAGATCATCTGGACCGTCGGGCCCGTCGTGATTCTGGCGGTGATCGGGACGTTCATCTTTCTCGAACTCCCGGGCATCACCGACGCACCCAAGGCGGCCGCCGCCGACCAGACGCGCGTCCACATCTCCGGCCGCCAGTTCTACTGGCAGTTCACGTATCCGAACGGCGCGGTCTCGATCGACACGCTCGTCGCGCCGGCCGACCAGGTCGTGAACGAGGACATCGCCGCGCCGACTTGGGACGTCATCCACTCCTGGTGGGTGCCGGACTTCGGTGGCAAGTACGACGCAATCCCGGGCAAGGTGAACAAGACCTGGTTCAAGGCGCCCGCCGGCACCTACGCCGCGAGTTGCTACGAGCTCTGCGGCATCCAGCACGCCGCGATGCACGCCACGGTCAAAGTCGTTCCTCGCGCCGAGTACGACGCGTTCATTGCGAAGCGCGCGCAAGGCGGCGTCGCGCTCGGCCAGGAAGAGTGGCAGGGCGTCTGCCAGAAGTGCCACCGCCTCGACCACACGTACATCGGCCCAGCGCTCGGCGGGAACCCGTTGCTGGCCGACCGCAGGGCGATCGAGGTGTTGCTGCGCAACGGCCAGGGGCAGATGCCTTCCGTGGGCCGCGACTGGACAAGCAAGCAGCTCGACGCGCTGGTCGCCTACACGAAGCAGTTCGCCAAGAAGGGGGGCAACGGCTGATGGCCGTGAACGTCGAATCGGTCCAGCCGTACCGCGCCGACTGGCGCCGCGGAAAGGTGACGGCGTGGTTGACGACCGTCGACCACAAGAAGATTGGGCTGCTCTACATCTGGACCGCGCTCGTGTTCTTTGCGATCGGCGGCCTGATGGCGCTGCTGATCCGCACGCAGCTCGCGACACCGGGCGAGCACATCCTGACCAAGAACTCCTACAACCAGGTCGTCACGATGCACGGGACGACGATGATCTTCCTCGTCATCGTCCCGATCCTCGCGGGCTTCGGGAACTACCTCGTGCCGCTGATGATCGGCGCCCGCGACATGGCGTTCCCACGCCTGAATGCGTTGTCGTACTGGTTCTACTTCCTCGGCGGGGTGGTGCTGATGCTGAGCTTCTTCGCGAAGAACGGGGCAGCGCGCGGCGGCTGGACGATGTACACGCCCCTGTCGACGCTGCACATGCCGGGCGTCGGCCCCGACCTGTGGATCCTCGGGCTGCACATCCTCACGATCTCGTCGCTCGTCGGCGCGATCAACTTCGTCGTGACGATCCACAACATGCGCGCTCCCGGCATGTCGTGGATGCGCAT
>JAOPYY010000015.1 GCA_025964395.1 Actinomycetes bacterium
CCCTCGCCGATCCACACGTCGCCGCGGATCTTCAGCCCGGGAACGTTCAGGCGCACCTTCTCGTCGAGCGCGTCGAAGTTCGCCTGCCGGTACTGGTCGAGGTTGCCGATGTCCTGCCAGTAGCCCTCGCACACGTGGCCGTAGATCGGTCGGCCCATCTCCAGCAGCAGCGGGAACAGCTCCTTCGAGAAATCGTACGGCCGGTCGGTCGGGATGTGCCGCAGCACCTCGGGCTCGAGGACGTAGATGCCCGTGTTGATCGTGTCGGAGAACACCTGCCCCCATGACGGCTTCTCGAGGAAGCGCTCGACGCGGCCGTCCTCGTCGGTGACGACGATCCCGAACTCGAGCGGGTTCTCGACCGACTTGAGGCCGATCGTGACGTCGGCGCCCTTCTGCTTGTGGGCCTCGACGATCTTCGAGAGGTCGATGTCGCAGAGCGCGTCGCCGGAGATGACGAGGCACGTCTCGTCGAGACGGTCGCTTGCGAGGCGCACGGAGCCGGCAGTGCCGAGCGGGCTCTCCTCGACCGAGTACTCGATGTTCACCCCGAGGCTCTCACCGTCGCCGAAGTAGGAGCGGATGGCCTGCGGCAGGAACGCGACCGTGATCACGATGTCCTCGAAGCCGTGGTCGCGCAGCAGCTCGATGATGTGCTCCATGCACGGCTTGCCGACGATGGGAACCATCGGCTTCGGCTGGTTGGATGTCAGCGGCCGCAGGCGCGTGCCCTCGCCGCCCGCCATCACGACTGCCCTCATGCCAACACCTCTTTCCGCGCTTTGCGCCCGTACAACAGGAGGGACACGACCGCGAGCCCGAAGCCGGCCCAGAAGATCCAGAGCGGCCATTGCGTCGAGGGATGGGTGACGACCGAACAACCGACGCCGAGAAAGAGCAGCCAGGTGGCGGCCTTGCCGACCAGGTTCACCTCGAACCGGTACCCGTGCGCGAGCATCGAGGGGGTGACCGTGAGCAGCAGCAGGTCGCGCAGCGGAATCGCGAGCGCCGCCCAGGGAAGCCGCCCGGCGTGCCACTCGAGCACGACCGCGGTCCCGATCATCAGCCGGTCGGCAAGCGGGTCGGCGAACTTGCCGAAGCGCGACTCCACATGCCACCGCCGCGCCAGGAACCCGTCCACCTGATCCGTGATCCCTGCGATCAGGAAGAGCGACCCCGCCCACCAGGTTCTGCCCCCGTGCGAGGCGAGGATGAAAGCCGCAAACGGCGGGATTAGCGCCAGCCGGAAGATCGTCAGGGCGTTCGGCAGTTGCGCAAGCAGAGGTGAGACGGTGCGCACGGCCACACTGGAAGGATACGGACGTGCCCACGCTCGCGATTCCCGGCTTCGTCGACGCCCACTGCCACGCCTTCCAGCGCGCCCTCCGCGGCCGCGACCAGGGTGGCGACTTCTGGGCGTGGCGCGAGGAGATGCTCGCCCTCGCCGCCTCGCTGACGGTCGAGGACGTCCGGCGGGAGTACGCCGAGGTCTACCGCGAGCTACGGGCGAACGGCTACACGGCCGTCGGGGAGTTCCACTACCTCGGCTTCGAGGAGGCACGCGTCGCGGCCGAGGCCGCCGCGGAGGCGGGCATCGAGCTCACGCTCCTCTACGCCTGCTACCTCCGGGGCGGGATCCCGCGCTTCCGGCAGGAGTCGGTCGGTGAGTACCTCCGGGAGCTCGAAGCGCTGCGCAACGAGGGCATTCGCGTCGGCCTTGCCCCCCACTCGGTGCGCGCGTGCCCGGGTGATGCGCTGCTCGAGCTCGGCCGGTACGCGCTCGCCCACGACCTGCCGCTGCACGTGCACGCCGACGAACAACCGCGGGAGATCGACGAGTGCCTCGCCGAGCACGGCCTCCGCCCGATCGAGCTGCTCGCTCAGCAAGGCTGCCTCGGTCCGCGGACGACGGTGATCCATGCGACGCACGCCGACGGCCACGAACTCGACCTGCTGCGCGACGCCGGCTCCCGCATCTGTGTCTGCCCGACGACCGAGGCGAATCTCGGCGACGGGTTCCTGCCGGTCGCGCGCGTGTGCCATCGCGAAATCGGCATCTGCATCGGCTCGGATTCGAACGTGCGAATCGATCCGCTCGAAGAGCTCCGCGAGCTCGAAGGCATCGCGCGGCGTCAAACCGGCAAGCGCGGCGTGATCTCACTCGACGCCCTCCTCGAGTTCGGGTCCGACGAAGGCGCTGCGGCGATCGGGATCGAGACATGGCCGGACGCGATCGTCGACCTCGAGCACCCGCAGCTCCGCGGCGTCGGCGAGAGCGCCGTCTACGACGCCTTGGTCTTCAGCTGCACGGGCGACGTGCTGCGGAACACATTGGTCCAGTAGCGCGTCCGCGCCAGATAGGCGTCTCCGGCCGCAACGCCGTGCAGCCCCCATGCGCCGTCGTAGGTGAGGTAGCGGTAACGCCCGCGCCGCTTCGTGTCCGATGACGCCGCCTCGATCTGCGTTCCTTCGTGCCACTCGTTGTACGACGTGATCGTTACGCGATCGGCGCCGGCGGCGATCGCCATCTTCCACATCGAGTCGTACGTCGCTCCGTCGCGGCGTGGCTTGACGACCGGATCGCCGCTGCCGCGGCGCGCGTCGTACCCCGGGCCGACCGACGGAGCACACAGGAGCTTCACCGCGTGTGCCTGTGCGCAGAGACGTGCGAACTTATCGCCGCCGTAGACGACGATGTCGTACGTGTAGACGCCGTCGAAGCCGCCGGCCGCGGCCGCACCGACGAGCGCCGTCTGCGCGAACACCGTCGAGCCGCCGACGTGCAGGGCGGCCTTCGCTGCCGCCCAGTCACTCACGGGAAGGTCGAGTGGCCGATAGACGTAGAACGTGCGAATGCCGAAGGTGCGGAGGTATGCCAGGTCGGCCACGGTGCTCGCAACAGTCCGCCCCGGGTACGGCTCGAGGTGTGCGGCGACGCTGAGGCCGTCCGCGTGCGCCGCGGCGACCACCTCGGCGAGCCGCCCGTCCTCCGGCGAGCCCCGACCCCACCACGAGACAGCGACCTCTTCGATCCCGGCCGTGCGCATGTCGTCGATCTGCTGCCCGGTCACGAGCGCATCCGACGACGAGTAGAGACCGCGCGCCGGGTAATAGGAGGACGCGATGTCGTTCGGAGGCGAGTGACCACGCTGGGCCCAGTGCTGGAACGCGCCGTCGCGCACCGACGTCCCGTACCACGAGTAGTAGAACGCGGATACGCGGACGCCTGCCTGCGCGGTCGCGGGCAAGAGCAAAGCGAGGATCAAGCTCAGTAGGAGTCGGCGCATGACTGGGAGTCGCCAACGCGATCATCTAACACCCGCACCCGACGGGCAATGGGTCATACGGCTCATTCCAATCTCATACCGGGTCCCACCGGACGAGGGATGCCGCGGCAAAACGGCCCGCCGATACCTGCAAAACAATGGAATCTGCGGCAAAGCGGCGGCTCGGCGACATCATCGTCGAGCGTGGGCTGATCACAGCCGAGCAGCTCGACGAGGCGCTCGCCACCCAGCAGGCGACCGGCGCGAAGCTCGGCGAAGCCCTCGTCGAGCTCGGTTTCCTCACCCGGGTTGCACTGGCCGGTGTGATCACCGAACAGTGGGATGACCTGCGTGTCACCACGAGCGGTCGCAAGAACGCCGAAACGAACGCACGCAGCGCGGCGCTCGCGGGCTCCTCGGTCGTCGAGACGGCGTTGCGCGAGCGCCTCGAGGCATTGACCGGAGAGCTCGCGGCCCGCGACCAGCGCATTGCGCAGCAAGACGCCACGATCTCGGCGCTGCTGACGCAACTCGGTCCGGCCGCCGCCTAGGAGAGGCTAGGTCTCGACCGCCGCCTCGGCGTCACCGGGCGCTCGTCCGCCCACCTGCGGCACGCGCCGGATTGCGAGCGCCGAGCAACCGAGGAGCGCGCTCAAGACCCAGAACACGGCCCGTGCTCCCGCACTGCCTGCGACGACACCGGCCGCCGCCGGCGCGGCCACCTGCCCCAGCCGGTTGCCGGCCAGGCGCACCGCGAGCGCTGTGCCCCGTGCGTACTCGGGGACCAGCTGCACGATCAGCGTCATCGAGAGCGGCTGGCTGAACCCGAGGCCGAGCCCGGCGAGCACGCACAGCACGGCCAGCGGCGTCGTGCCGTGCACGAACGCGATCGCACCGAGCGCGACAGCGGCGCTGGCGGCGCTGAGGATGATCAGCCGCTCGCGGCCGACGAGCGCGACGAGTCTCGTGATGCCGATCCGCGAGACCATCGAGGCGGCGGCCCGCAACGCGAGTAGGACGCCGACGACGCCCGGCGCGATCCCTCGTTGCTCGCCGATCACCGGCATGTAGGCAGTGAAGATGTCGGCTGCAGAAAGGACGGCGATGCTCGCGAAGATCGCGACGGCCACACCGCGTGTGCCCAGAATCGTCCGGACGCTGCCGCGCCGCGACGCGGCAACAGGCGCACTCTTGCCGCGCCCTCGCTCGCCGACTGCGGCAAGCGCCGTCGCCGGTACGACGACCACCGCGGCGATCAGCATCGCGTCCTTCGTCGAGGCAAGCAACGAGCCGCCATGGTCGAGCACGAAGCCGCCGATCAGCGGGCCGATCATTTGGCCCAGCGCGACACCGGCCGTGAGCAGCCCGAAGTCGCGGTCGTGGTGCCTGTCGTCGGACTCGCGCGCGATCACTTCCTGCACGCCGAGCGCGACGCCGAGGTGGCCGAGCCCGAGCACCGCGCTTGCGCCGCCGAGCGCCAGCGGCGTCTGAGCCCAGGCGAGCAGAAGGCACGCGACCACCTGTACGGCGCAGCCGACGGTGACGAGCGGCGCGCGGCGCCGGTCGGCCGACCGGCCGAGCGGGATTGCGAGGAAGAGCGGGATCAGCGCGAACGCAGCGGTGACGAAGCCCACCTCACGTGCGCCCGCTCCGAGGCCGAGCAGCCGGTATGAGGTGGTGGGCCGAGCGATGTAGACGGCGATTTGGGCCGCGGTCATGGCCGCGATGCAGAACGCGACCCGGCGGTTCACAAGACCAGTTGGTCGAGCAATTCGCTCGCCTGCGCGACCGGCAGTTCGCGGTCGTCCAGCAACAACGAGGCGAGCGATCGGGCGCGCGCGTCCCCGTAGGCCGCGGCAAGGTTCGTGATCAGCTTCTCGCGCAAGAGCGGAACGGCTTCTGCCCGGCGCCGCGGATGCCCGAGCGGCACCTCCACCTCGACGAGTCCCGTCGCGCTGCCGTCGGCAAAGACGACGCGCACGGCGTTCGGGATGAACCGCTTCGACGGATCGAGATAGTCGCGCGTGTAACGGGTGTCTTCCTCCACGACCATCTGCGAGCGCAGGCGGTCGAGGCGCTCGTCCGCCGCGACCTCGTCCTCGTAGTGGTGGTCGGTGATCGTGCCGTAGAGGAGCCCAAGGGCGATCACGTACTGGAGGCAGTGGTCGCGGTCGGCCGGATTCGTGAGCGGGCCCGACTTGTCGATGATTCGGATGGCGGACTCCTGGGTGCGCACCTCGATGCGCTCGATCTCATCGAGGCGCCCGGCGACCTGTTCGTGCAACTTGACCGCCGCCTCGGCTGCGGTCTGCGCATGGAACTCGGCAGGGAACGCGACCTTGAACAGGATGTTGTCCATCACGTAGGTCTCGAGTGGACGCGCAAGCGTCACGTCGTGGCCGCCGAACCGCACGTCCTGGAAGCCCCAGCGGGGCGCCGTGAGCGCCGACGGATAGCCCATCTCGCCGGTCGCCGCTATCAGCGCGAGGCGCACGCCGCGGCTCGTCGCGTCGCCCGCCGCCCATGACTTGCGCGAGCCGGTGTTCGGTGCGTGCCGGTAGGTGCGGAGTGGGTGCCCATCGACCCATGCGTTCGAGAGCGCCGCAACGAGCGCCGCTCGCGTCAGGCCTAGTAGGCGTCCCGCGGCCGCGGTCGAGGCAATCTCGACGAGCAGCACGTGGTCGAGGCCGACGCGGTTGAACGAGTTGTCGAGGGCGAGGACGCCCTGGATCTCGTGCGCGACGACGGACGCGTCGAGTATGTCGGCGACGTTGACGGGGCGTCCGGTGCGGGCGAGGTGATCGGCGAGAGCCAGGATCCCGCCGAGGTTGTCCGAGGGGTGCCCCCACTCCGCGGCGAGCCAGGTGTCGTTGTAGTCGAGCCAGCGGATCAACGCACCCGTGTCGAACGCTGCTTTCACCGGATCGAGCTCGAAGCTCGTTGCAGGGACGCGGGAGCCGCCCGGAACGACTGTTCCCGGGACGATCGGGCCAAGGAGCCGCGCACATGCCTCATACGTGGAGGCAAGCGCGGCGCAGCCCAGCGAGTCGGCGAGCACGAGCCGCGCCGTCGCAAGCGTCTCGACGCCGAACCCGCCCGCACCAAGTGCGTAGTCCGCGAGCTCCAGTAGGAGCCCGTCGGGCGCCGGACGACTCAGACGTCCTCCTCGCGCACCGCATCCAACGCGCGCTCGAACCGCAGGTAGTCGAGAACCTCGTAGAGCTCGTCCCGCGTCTGCATCCCGTCGACGACACCTGACTGCGTTCCGTCCGTGCGAATCGCGCTGTAGACCGTGTCCGCCGCACGGGCCGCCGCGCGTGCCGCCGAGAGCGGATAGAGCGCGATCGCAACGCCGGCGTCGCGCAGCTCTTCGAGCGAGAGCAGCGGCGTGACGCCGAACTCGGTGATGTTTGCGAGCACCGGCACATCGAGCGCGGAGGTGAACGCACGCAGCTCTTCCGCGTTCCCGGGCGCCTCGGCGAAGATCACGTCGGCGCCCGCGTCGGCGTAGGCGACCGCACGCGCGACTGCCTGGTCGAGTCCTTCGACGGCGCGTGCGTCGGTGCGGGCGACCACGACGAAGGAGTCATCCTTCCGGCCCGCGGTCGCGGCGCGCACGCGCTCGACCATCTCGGACATCTCAACGACCGCCTTGTTCGGACGGTGGCCGCAGCGCTTCGCGCCGGCCTGGTCCTCGATCTGGACGCCGGCGACGCCTACGCTCTCGAGCTCCCGCACCGCGCGGTCGATCGTGAACGCGTGCCCCCACCCCGTGTCGATGTCGACGAGCAGCGGCAGGTCGACCGCCCTGGTGATGCGCGCCGCGTCGACCATGACGTCGCCGAGATTCGTCATGCCGAGGTCCGGCAGCCCGAGCGAGTGATTCGCGACTCCGGCGCCGGAGAGATAGAGCGCCCGGAACCCCGCGCGACGCGCGAGCATCGCGGCGTAGGCGTTCACGGCGCCCACGATTTGGAGCGGGCGTTCGGCCTCCACGGCCGCCCGCAGGCGAGCTCCGGCCGTCACGCGACGACCGCGCAGGCGTCCGGCGGGATGTGGACCTTCACGTCGGTCGAGCCGACTTGGTGCGGACTCTGCGCGGTGAGAGCGAGCCCGCTCGCATCGAGCTCGTACTGATAGTGATCGCCAAGAAACGCAACGGAGGTCACCCGAGCCAGGAGCGTGTTCGACGTGTTGTGACTTGCATCACCGGCGGCCTCGACGATGAGCGCCTCGGGCCGCACGGCAACCGTGAGGGATGACCGCGGCTGCGGGGCCTGGTCGACCCGCACCCGAAGCCCGCGTGCCGCCTCGCCGGCGTCGACGATCGCGTTGCGGTCCTCGTGCCCCGCGACAGTCCCGGTGATGAGGTTCACCTGGCCGACGAACTCCGCGACGAACCGGTTGGCCGGCCGCCGGTAGACCTCCTCAGGCGTCCCGATCTGCTGGACGACGCCGCCGTCCATCACAAGCACGCGGTCGCTCATCGACAGCGCCTCGTCCTGGTCGTGGGTGACGAAGATCGTCGTGAGCCCGAGCGTGTGCTGCAGGTCCTTCACCCAGGTGCGGGCCCGCTCGCGCAGCTTCGCATCGAGATTGGAGAACGGCTCGTCGAGGAGCAGCACCGAGGGCGAGTAGACGAGAGCGCGTCCGAGCGCGACCCGCTGCTGCTGTCCGCCCGAGAGCTGATGGGGATAGCGTTTCTCGTAGGGCGCGAGGTCGACGAGCTCGAGCACCTCACGCACGCGTGTCCCGAGGTCCTTGCGGCTCAGCTTCCGTACCTTCAGCGGGAAGGCGAGGTTGTCGAACACCGTCATGTGCGGCCAGACGGCGTACGACTGGAAGACGATTCCCAGGTTGCGCCGCTCGGCGGCGAGGTTGAGCCGGCTGGAGGCGTCGAAGATCGCCTCTCCACCGACCGCGATGCGGCCCTCGTTCGGAGTCTGGAAGCCCGCGATCGACATGAGCGTGGTCGACTTGCCGCAACCACTGGGGCCGAGCAGCGTGAACAGCTCGCCGTCCGCGACCGTGAAGCTCACGTCGTCGAGAGCGCGCTGGTCGCCGAACGTCTTGACGAGCTGGGCGACGTCGATCTCAGGCATCGTGACCTCCTGTCACACCGATCTTGAAGAGCCGCGCGCCGAGCCCGAGCACGACGAGCGTGATGGTGACCTGCACCACCGCGAGCGCCGCTACCGGCCCAACGCTTCCCTGGATGAATTGCGAAAGCATGGTGGTGCCGATCACCTCATTACCGGGTTTGACGAGGAAGAGCGCGGGATCGTAGTCGCAGAGGATCTCGACGAACATCAGGATGAACGCACTGAAGATCGCGGGTCGGAGCAGAGGCAGGACGATGCCGCGGCAGGTCCGCCACCACCCCGCTCCGGCAGCGCGTCCCGCTCGGTCGAGCTCCTCGCCGATGCGCGCAAGCGTCGGGTACATGACGACGTAGGCGAACGGCAGGTTGCGCACGCAGAACGCGAGCATGATCCCCCAGATGCTTCCGCGCAGCCAGCTGCCGACGCCCCACGTCAGGAGGTACGTCCAGAAGAAGCCGATGCCGATGATCAGCCCCGGCGTCGCGCGCGGATAGAGCAGTACGAACGGCAGCGCCTTTCTGAGGGGGAAGCGCGAGCGGTGCGCGACGAGCGTCGCGACCGTGACCAGCGCCGTGGCGAGGATCGCTCCGACGAGCGAGATCTCGAGGCTGTTCACGATTGCGCGATGGAACTCGCCGGTGCTCAGCTGGTGCCAGTGGTCCCAGGTCAGGAGCTTCCACGGCGCGACGAGCGGCGTCAGCACGACGACAACCGACATCAGAGCGAGGCCGAGCACCGGGATGAGCGTGCTGAACGTGAGATACAGCGCGATCGTGATCGCGAGCGGCCAGCGCAGGCCGCGGAGCGGGAGCATTGCGTTGCGCCCCGCGCGCCCGGCGATCGAGACGTACCGGGCCTCCGCGCCGAGCAAGCGGTTGCGCAGGAGGAGCAAGAGCGTCGCGACGACGAGCAGCATCATCGCGCCGGCACTCACCGTGGCGGGGTCAGGTTGCTCCGCGTTCGTCCACTGCAAGTAGAGGTAGCTGGAGACGAACTTGATGTTGCGCGCCGTTCCGAGCAGCAGCGGGATTCCGAGCGACGCGACGGCGAGCGTGAAGATGAGCGTCGCCGAGTTGAGCAGCGCCGGACGCAGCATGGGAATCGTGACGGAGCGCAACACGCGCGAGGGCGTCGCGCCCGCACTCCGCGCCGCGTCCTCGAGTGACGAGTCCGCGCGTGCGAGCGCCGCCTCACACGTCATGTAGGCGACGGGCAGGAGCCGCGACGCCTCGATCAGCGACATCCCGGGGATCGTGTCGATCGCAAGCGTCGCGAGGTGGAGCCGCTGCGAGAAGAGGTTCGCGAGATAGCCACCCGGCCCCCACACGACGATCCAGCCGAGCACCAGACCGAGCGGCGGGAGCAAGATCGGCAGGAGGATGAGCCGGCCGAAGGCACGCCGCCACACGAGGTTGGTGCGACTGACGAGGATCGCGACCGAGGCGCCGCCGATCACCGCCATGATCGTCGTGAGCCCTGCGTACTGCAGCGTGTTGGCCCACGCCTTCCAGAACTCGCCGTCCGAGAACAGCTGGCGGTACGGCTCGAGCGTGAGGATGCCCCCGGCTTCGTAGAGCGGCCGGTCGCGGGCCGATGCGTAGAGCATCGGGATGAACGGACCGACGATCAGCCCGACGACAAGGATCCAGACGGCAGCCTGCAACGCCCCCGCCGGCAGCAATGGCCGGCGGGGGCGTGGCAGGGCGATGCTCTTCTGGACTACCGCCACGCGTGGCTACCCGAAGATCGAGTGCCAGCGCTTGGCGAACGCGGGCCGATCGTTGACGAACTTCTGCGTGAAGCCGGCGACGAACACGTTCTTCTCGCCGACCCGCTTGTAGACGTCGGCCAGCGTGTTCGTGCAGCCGTTCGGCGGCGCGTAGTTGTTGCGGAACGCGGTGAAGCCGGCGTCGCACATCGCGAGCTGCCCGGCTTTCGAGTAAACGAAGTCGAGGAAGAGCTTCGCCGAAGCGGGGCTCGCCGCCTTCTTCGTGATCCCGATGCCGCGTGTGACGATCGGCGTCGCGTCCGTCGCATACGTCCAGTCGAGGATCTGGGCGTACTGCGCGTTGTTCTTGATCGTGAAGCGAGCGGTCGGCGAGGTGAGGAACGACGCGACGGCGCCACCCTGCGCGACGAGTTGCAGCTGCGAGCCGACACCCGTCGTGGGCTTCTCCCGCTTGCCGATCGCCTCGAGGTTGGCCCAGCCCTTCTTCTGCACGTAGCCGTAGAGGCCCGTATAGCCGAAGGTGTTGTCGGCCGTGTAGCCGGTCAGCTTCCCATAGGTGCCCGAGTCGGCGGCGATCGCCGCAACGGACGTCGGCACCTTGTCCTTCAACAGGAGCTTGTTGTAGACGATGATCGCGGGATCCGGCGACATGATGTAGACGCCCGGATACTGCTTCACGAACTTCGGGTACTGGTCGAGATCCTGTGGCGTGAAGTCCTGTACGTAGCCCTTGCGTGAGGCATACACCCAGAGGTTCGGAGCGCTTGCGATCAGCATGTCCGCCGTGCGCACTCCCTGTGCCGCCTCAGACGCGTACTTCGAGAAGATCGTGTTGTCGTCGAGGTCGTACTCGGTGACCTTGATCCACGGGTAGTAGTAGTGGAAGCGGTCCACGAGAGCGTTGAAGTTGGCGGACGGCGGGTTGCCGTAGACGACGATGCCCGACTCGCCCTTGGACTGCTTGATCAGTCCGGCCAGGGGCCCGGGCTTCGCTGAGGTCTGCGCGCTCGCCACGCTGGTGGCAAGCACTGCGGCGACGAGCACGAGGCTCGCCAACGAGACCCACCGTGCGATGGACTTTGCGGTCACCTGCATCCTCCTGTGAGTTGACGTGCCTTGGGGGCGCACCTCTTCCGAGGTGCCAGGCGCGGGAGTCTGGGGAGACCTGATTCGGTTGTCGAGAGTTCCGGCCGTTGACTCGGTTTCGTGCGTTGCGCGCGTTTTGTTCCTTGTGTCCACGGCGCGTCGTTCCACCGCTTCCTACAATCGCGCGGTGCACCGGATCCTGGGCAGGCCTGCACTTTCGACGCGGATTCTCCTCCTGCAGGTGGCGATCATCCTGATCACCGTCACGGCGGGGTTCGCCGTCTCGCTGGTCCAGGCGCGGCGGCAGATCGACCGGCAGGCCGGTCAGCAGTCGCTCGCGATCGCACGCACGGTCCGCTCGTTGCCGGCGATCCGCGACGCCTTCGGGAAGCCACACCCGTGGACGGTGATCGACCCGATCGCGGAGGACATTCGGCGCAGCACGCACGCCGCCTTCATCGTCGTCGCCAATCGCAAGGGCATTCGGTACTCGCATCCCGATCCCGAGAAGATCGGCAAGCCGACCTCCACCGACCCGAGCGTCGCCCTCTCGGGGCGCGAGTACGTCGGCGTGCAGACCGGGACGCTTGGCCGCTCGGTTCGCGCGAAGGTCCCGATCTTCGGCGCGGATGGAAAGGTGATCGGTCTCGTGTCCGTTGGCGTGCTCGAGAGCGCGGTGAGCGCGCAGCTCCAATCCGACCTACCGGTGATCCTGATCCCGCCGCTCGCCGGCCTCGCGCTCGGCGTACTCGGTTCGGTGCTACTCGCCCGCCGCATCAAACGCCAGACGTTTGGGCTCGAGCCGAATGAGATCGCGACGTTGCTCGAGCAGCGCGAGGCGGTCTTGCACGGAATCCGCGAAGGGACGATCGCCACGGACCGGCACGGCCGCGTGACGCTCGTGAACGACGAGGCACGGAGGCTGCTCGCCCTGGAGCAGGATCCAGTCGGCCTCGACCTGGCCGAGATCGTCCCGTCCGGGCACGTACGAGAAGTGATGTCGGGCGCGAGCGACGGGCCCGACCAGATCGTGCTCGTCAACGACCGCGTGCTCGTCGTGAACAGGATGCCGGTGTCGGTGCGCGGCAAGGATGTCGGCGCGGTCGTCACCCTGCGCGACCGCACGGAGCTCGAGGATCTCCTCCGCGAGTTGCAGGACGTGCGCAGCCTCGCCGACGCGCTGCGCGCGCAGGAGCACGAGTTTGCGCACCGGCTCCACGTCGTCGCCGGGTTGATCGAGGTTGGCCGTTATGAGGACGCTGTCGGCTTCATCGAGAAGTCGGCGCTCGTCCATCAGACGCTCGTCGAGTCATTCGTCGAGAGCGTCGGTGACCCGATTCTCCTGGGGCTGCTGCTCGGCAAGGCCGCCATCGCCTCCGAGCGTGGCGTCGAGCTACGGGTCGGCACCGACACGTCATTGCCGGAAGGGCTCGGCGATGTCCGCGACCTCGTCACCGT
>JAOPYY010000030.1 GCA_025964395.1 Actinomycetes bacterium
TGGCTGCGCCAGAAGCACCCGTGCGAGTACATGGCGGCGCTGATCAGCTCGGTGATGTCGACCAAGGACCGCGTGCCGATCTACGTCAACGCGTGCCACGAGCTCGGCATCGAAGTGCTGCCGCCCGACGTGAACGAGTCGATGACCGACTTCGCCGTGCGCGAAGGGAAGATCCGCTTCGGGCTCAACGCCGTCAAGGGCGTGGGGGAGGGCGCGGCGAACGCGATCATCGCCGAGCGCGCGAACGGCCCGTACGAATCGATCTGGGACTTCGCCGAGCGCGTCGACCAGTCCGCGTCGAACAAGCGTGTCTTGGAGGCACTCGTCAAATGTGGAGCGCTGCCCGGCTCGCGCATGGGGATGCTCCAGGTGCTCGAGCAGGCCGTCGGCTGGGGACAGAAGCAGCAGGCCGACCGGCTCGCCGGCCAAGGCTCCATCTTCGACCTCGCACCGGTCGAAGAGTCCAAGCCGAAGCACCACCCGCCAGTGCCGACCGAAGAGTTCGAGAAGAACGACCTGTTGAAGATGGAGAAGGAGGTGCTCGGCCTCTACGTGAGCGAGCACCCGCTGCAGGGCATCCGCGACCAGTTGCGCCGCAAAGCCGACTGCACGGTCGGCGAGCTCGAGCGCCGTCGCGACGGCGAGGTGATCACGATCGGCGGCATCGTCTCGTCGCTGCGGCACATGACGACGAAGCGCGGCGACGCGATGGTGTTCCTGCGCATCGAGGACGTCACCGGCGGTATCGAGACAGTCGTCTTCAACACGATCTACGAGAAGGCGCGCGAGCTGTGCACGACCGACCGCATCCTGATCGTCAAGGGACGCATCGACCGCAAGGAGGGCGAGACGAAGCTCGTTGCGCTCGAGCTCTCTGCGTTCGAATCAGTTCCGGAGAAGCGCGAGGTACGGCTGAAGATCGACGCGACGAAGGCCGCCGCGGGAACGATCCACGAGCTCAGGCGCCTGATCGAGGATTTCCCGGGCGAGTCGCCGGTCTATGCCGACCTCACGACGTCGCAGGGGAAGAAGGTCTTCGCCTTCGGGCCGAACTACAAGGTCGCGCCGGCTCCGGACTTTTACGCTGAGGTGAAGATGCTCCTCGGGGAATCCGCCGTCGGCTGAGGGTGCCGTTAGTTCGAATCTCACAAACGGTCCCAGGCCGGATGACGAGTCGATGACGTTTGTCAGAGCGACGTAGCCATCCAGGTTCGGATTCCGTTAAATCCGAAGATCCCCCGGCATGGGGAGAACCAGTACCTTCGTTTTACCGAATAGATCACTGAGAAAGATGACTGAAAGGAACACCACGTAGATGCCGACCACCGAGACACCCGTCCGCCTCACCGAGCAAGAGCTCGTGGAGCAGTGGCGCGCGGAAGAGCTCGAGCGCGCCGGCTACCCGTCGCAGGCCGCCGTCGAACTGGCAGCCCGCGCCGACGTCGACCTGCACCACGCCGCTGAGCTGCTTCAGAAGGGCTGTACGCCCGAGCTTGCGCTGAAGATCCTCCTCTAGACCGGAAACGCGCGAATCTGGTTCGCCTTGGGCGAATCAGGTTCGGCCTAGGTCTGAACCTGATTCGGTGTCAGCCGAACCAGATTCGTGCGTTTCGAGCGGGCGCGACCTCCGGGAAACTCTCGAATCTGGTTCAACGAGCGAGCCAGGTTCGGTGTTAGGGAGGGTTGGTTCCGAGTTCGATAGGTTCGCGTCGTGCTGCTCCTCTTCATCCCGTCGCCGCACACCGGCGTCGTTCACGTCGGCCCGCTGCAGCTCCACATGTACGGGCTTACGCTGCTCGTCGCGATCCTCGCCTGCATCTGGCTGACCGGGCGCCGCTGGACGGCGATGGGGGGCGACTGGGACCTCGTCACGCGGGTCGCCGTCTGGGGCGTCGGCTTCGGCGTGCTCGGCGCGCGGTTCTACCACGACGTCACCTCGTGGAGCGAAGTCCCGAGCCCGAAGTGGCAGGGGATCTGGGAAGTCTGGAAGGGCGGACTCGGGATCTGGGGCGGGATTCTCTTCGGCGCGCTCGCGGGCGCCGTGGTGATCCGCCGCGCGGGCGCGAGCGTCCCGAAGTTCCTCGACGCCGCCGCGCCGGGCCTGCTGCTCGCGCAGGGCATCGGCCGCATCGGCAACTGGTGGAACCAGGAGCTCTACGGCAAGCCGACCAAGCTGCCCTGGGGCCTCGAGATCTCGCCCGACCACCGGCCGCTCGCCTACTTCCAGAACGCGACGTTCCACCCGACCTTTCTCTATGAGCTGATCTGGGATCTGCTCGGCGTGCTCGTCCTGCTCTGGATCGCGCGCCGGTTCACGATCCGGCCGCCGAACCTGTTCGCGCTCTACGTCGCCTGGTACTGCTTCGGCCGCTTCTTCGAGGAGCTCCTGCGCATCGATCCGGCGCACCACATCGCCGGGCTGCGGCTGAACGCCTGGGTCTCGGTCATCCTCTTCTTCGCCGCCGTCGTCTACTTCGTCCTACACCAGCGACGCGCGCGCGGGCCGGGCGTTCGCGAGCCGCGGCGCGCGCCGCCCAAGGGGCCTGCGATGGCGATTCCGAAGGGTCGTCGCGTCCGGTAGCGCCAGTACCTTGTCGTGGTGACACCGGTAGCCGTCCGTGAGCTGGAGCTGGACCTCGACGCGTTCGAGGGGCCCTTCGATCTGCTGCTGTCGCTCGTCCTCCGGGACGAGCTGCCGCTCCGCGAGCTCGACCTGGCGGAGATCATCATCTCGTTCATCGAGCACCTGCACGCCAAGGGCGAGCTCGACCTGGACGCCTGCGGCGAGTTCCTGATCCTCATCTCCGCGCTGCTCGAGCTGAAGGCCCGCGCGATGTTCCCCGAAGAAGAGGCCGAGCTCGCCGAGCTCGAGCCCGAGGAAGCCGCCGAGGAGCTCGCCCGCCGGCTCGCCGAGTACCGCCGCGCGAAGGAAGCCGCCAACTGGCTGCGCGAACGGCTCGAGGAGCGCCGCGACTACTTCTTCCGGATGGGCCCGGCGCCGCTCGCGCCGAAGTCGGAGCGCAAGCTCGCGCCGCAGTCGCCGCTCAAGCTCGTCGAGGCCCTGCGCGGCCTCGCGGTCGAGCCGCCCGAGCCGTCGACCACGCACATGGCGCTGCGCTTTCCGCCGACCTCCCAGTTTCTCGACCGCTGGCGCGCCCTGCTGCGCCGCCGCACCCGCTTCGATTTCGACCAGGAGGTGGCCGGCCTCTCGCGCGTCGAGATCGCCGTCGCGTTCCTGGCACTGCTCGAGCTGCGCAAGCAGAACGAGATCGCGATCGCCCAAGCCGGGCCGTTCGCTCCGATAAGGATTTCCCGTGCCGACGCTGAAAGGAGTCTCTCGTGGACAGCCCACTCCGCCTGATCACCACCGAGGTCACGCCCGCTTCCGAGCTGGCCAAAACCGTCGAGGCTCTGCTTGTCGTGGCCTCCCAGCCGCTGCCGGTCGAAGACCTGGCCGCCGCAGCCGAGGTCGACGTCCTCCACATCGGGGAGGCGCTGGAGCTTCTTTCCGAGCGCTACTCCGAGGAGAAGAGCGGGATCGTGCTGGAGCTCGTCGCCGGCGGCTGGGCGTTCCGCGCCTCCGCCGCTGCGTCGGAGGCCTGTGCGCGCCTGTTCGAGAAGCCGGTCGAGAAGGGCCTCTCTCAAGCTGCACTTGAGACTTTGGCGATCGTTGCCTACCTCGGCCCGATGACGCGCCCCGAAGTGGCACGCATCCGCGGCGTCAACGTCGACGGCGTGATCGCCGGCCTCGTCGAGCGCGGGCTGATCGCCGAAGGCGGCCGCGAGAACGAGTTCGGCGCGATCCGTTACCGGACGACGCCGCTCTTCGAGCGCATCTTCGGGCTGGAGTCACTCGCCGCGCTGCCGCGCGTCGACGACCTCGGCGCGGACGTGACCGAGATCCGCGAGCGGCTCGAAGCGGTCGCGGAGAAGCGCCCGGCCTAAGCGCGGCCGGTACGCGGGCCGCAGCCCGTACATAGAAGAACCTGGGTCGCTCTTTGAACCAGGTTCACGAGTCTCCGACCTCGGGGCACAAGGTCGAGACTCTTGAATCTGGTTCGGCTGACACCGAATCAGGTTCAGATCTAGAGCAGGCTCCCTCATCCGAGCGCCGCGCCTTCAGGAAGAGCCATTTGTTTTTGACGATGTTCGAGTGCTCTGGCCCAAGGCGCTGGGCAAGCTGGTACGCGCTGAGGGTCCGCTCGGTGGCGGCGACGTCGCTCGGCTCGAGCGTGTGCTGGCGGACGCCTTGCCGGCCGCATAGCCGCGACGCTCAGGCCTGCACGTGCACAGTCGACGAGCGGTGGCTGACCCGGCCGTCGAAGGTCGCGAGCGTCAGCGTGATCTCGTAGTCGCCGGCACTCGTGTAGCGGTGGACCGGGGCGGGGCCCACCGACGTTGCGCCGTCGCCGAAGTCCCACGCGCGCCAGGCGATTCCGACGTTTCCCGGGTCGCGGGAGCAGTCGAGCAACTGGATCGTGTCGGACGTCGAGGGCTGATCGGGGCTGACGGTGAACCGGGCCGTCGGTTTCGCGGGTGCCACAGAGGTCTCTCCTTTCGGGGCTGGACGTTCCACTACTCGACCTGACGCCGCCCACAAACCGCTAACGAAGGGTGTTAGCGTCGGGCGGCCATGGAATTCCGCGTCCTCGGGCCGCTCGAGGTGCTCTCGGACGGTCGCTCGCTTCCCATCGGCGGCTCGAAGCAGCGCGGGGTGCTCGCAGTCCTGCTGCTGCAGCCGAACGAGGTCGTCTCGACCGATCGCCTCATCGACGAGATCTGGGGGCCACGGCCGCCGAAGAGCGTCGAAGCGTCGCTCCAGAACATCATCTGGCACCTGCGCAATCTGATCGGCCGCGAGCTGATCGAGACCCGGCCGCCCGGCTACGTCCTGAACGTCGACCAGGAGAGCATCGACGCGTTTCGCTTCGAGCGAGCGCTGGACGCGGCGCGGGAGCTCGACCCGGCGGAGCGTGCAGCGGCCCTCCGTGAAGCGCTCGCTCTCTGGCGCGGCACGCCGCTCGCCGACATCGTGTTCGAGGGAATCGCAGGCGCCGCCGTCTCGCGGCTCGACGAGCTTCGCCTCGAGGCGCTCGAACAGCGGGTCGACGCCGAGCTCGCGCTCGGACGCCACGACGCGCTGCTCGGTGAGATCGAAGCGCTCGCCCGACGCAATCCCGCCCGTGAGCGTCTCCGTCAGCTCCAGATGCTCGCGCTCTACCGGGCCGGCCGGCAGCGTGACGCGTTGCGCGTGTACCAGGAGGTGCGGCTCGAGCTCGTCGAGGAGTTCGGGCTCGAGCCATCGGAGAGCCTGCGCACGCTCGAGCGCATGATCATCGCGCACGACCCGTCCCTGCGACTCTCACCCGCGTCGCCTGCGGAGCCGCTCCTCGACGCGCTCAAGCGAAACGTCGTCGTCGTGATGATGGAGGTCGTCGACCTCGACGGTGCGAGCGCCGCTGCGCGGCGCGCGGCAGCCGCCTTGCTCGCAGAGATCGCCATGGTCGTCGAACGACACGAGGGCTCCGTGCGGCAGCTGCTCGCAGAGGAGCTCGTTGCGGTGTTCGAGGCCCACGACGACGACACGCTGAGAGCGCTGCGCGCCGTGGTCGAAGCGCGAGGCACGGTGCCGCCGCGCTTCGTCGTCCGGACGGCGGTCGAACGCCTCGTCGGCGACGGGGACGCGGCGCTCGAACTGGACGCGGTACGGCGGTTGCTCGCGCACGCAGCCGCGGGCGATCTGCTGCTCGGCCCCGCAGCGTTGAAGGTCGTTCCGAGCGCGGTCGACGTCGTTCCGCACGAGTCCGGGGAGGGGTACCGCGTCCTGCGCTTCGACCCGACAGCGGAGCCGTTCGCGCGTCGCCTCGAATCGCCCATCGTCGGTCGCGTCTCGGAGCTCGACGAGCTCGACGCCGCGTTCGGCGAGGTCGGAGCTCCGCGCCGAGTTGTGCTCGTCGGCGACGCCGGGATCGGGAAGACCCGCCTCGCAAATGCGTTCCTCGAGAGGATCGGAGACGGCGCGCAGGTCCTTACCGGGCGTTGCCCCGCATATGGCGACGGCGCCGCGCTGTTGCCGGTGCTCGAGATCCTCGAGCAGGTCGGTCCTGTCGAGCCCGTGCTGGCCGGCGAGCCCGACGCGGAGCGTGTCGCGTCGCGGTTGCGCGAGTCGTCGCTCGCAGAGCCGAGCGAAGGGTTCTGGGCGTTCCGCCGCCTGCTCGAGGCGAGCGCGGGCGACCGGCCGCTCGTCGTCGTCTTCGAGGACGTGCACTGGGCAGCCCCCGCGTTCCTCGACCTCGTCGAATACCTCGTCGGCTGGGCGGCTGCACCGCTCTTCGTGCTCTGCATCGCACGGCCCGAGCTGCTGGAAGCGCGTCCGCACTGGCGGGCGGACGCGATCTTCCTCGAGTCGATCTCGCCAGACGAGGCGCAGACGCTCGTCGACGCGCTGCCGGAATGCGCCAGCCTGGCGCCGGAGGTCGTCGCCGCGGCGGTCGAGGCAGGGGAGGGCAATCCGTTGTTCCTCGAACAGCTGATCGCGTTCGCGGCGGAGGACGCGCTCGATTCGGTGCCGCCGACGCTCGAGGTGCTGATCGCGAGTCGCGTCTCCCGGCTGCCCGCCGACGAGCGCGCAGTGCTGGAGCGAGCGGCCGTCGCAGGCCGTCACTTCTGGCGCTCGACCGTCGAGGCGGCATCTCCGGCCGACGAGCGTGCGGCGGTGGGGGTGGCGCTGATGGCGCTCGTGCGGCGACGTCTGGTGCATCCGGAGCGCGCACTGCCGTCGGGCGAAGACGGGTTTCGCTTTCACCATGCACTGATCCGCGATGCCGTTTACGCGGGTGTCTTCGAACGCACACGCGCGGAGCTGCACGAGCTGGTTGCGCGCTCGCTCGAGAGCCGCGGCGCCGACCTCGATGAGACGATCGGCTACCACCTCGAACGTGCTGGCCCCGCGTTTGCGCAGGAGGCCGCTTTGCGGCTGGGCGCCGCCGGCACTCGCGCGATGAAGCGGGTCGACGCGCGGGCCGCGAGCGATCTCCTCACGCGCGCGATTGCGCTCATCGCGCGCCATGACGAGGCGAAACTCGAGTTCGAGTGCGCCCTCGGTATGTCACTGAAGTTCTCGGGCGAGATCGCGCGTGCCGAGGCCTTGCTCGAAGAGGTGGTCGATAAGAGCAGCGTGGCCGGCGCAGCCGGCATCGAGCAGCTGGCGCGAGTCGAACCAGTCTGGCCCCGGCTCGCCCGCGGCGAGTTG
>JAOPYY010000060.1 GCA_025964395.1 Actinomycetes bacterium
AGAAGTACGCGTCGCAGCAGCACCGCCGCTACGCGAATGCCGAGTACGTGTGGAACGTCGCGCGCACACACGGCGTGAATGTGAACCGCGAGTACGCCGAGGTGTTCCAGGTGTACCGCGTGGTTGCCTAGACCCGAGCCGCACCCAAGCACCATCCCATACATAGAAGAACCTGATTCGCGGGGTTTGCGAACCAGGTTCACGAGTCTCCGCACTCGGGCAGCAGGGTCGAAACTCTTGAACTTGCGTCGGTCCGTACAGAGAAGAACCTGGTTCGGGGTGTGAACCAGGTTCACGAGTTTCTCGGGAGGCGGCAGGCAGATCGAAACTCTCGAACCTGGTTCAAAGAGCGAACCAGGTTCGGGGCTCCCTGCCGGCCGCCGGGAGCCCGTCGCTACACGATCCGTGTCGATTCGTGTCGCTCCGTTGTGATTCGTCAATGGCTCGCGACAGTACAACCCGCCCGAACGTGACGCTCGATGCCGAGCACGCGGCGAAGCTCAGCCGCATCGCGGAGCTATACAGCTGAAGGAACGCTGGCGAGGTCGTTGCTCTCTCGCGCGATCGACGACGCTGAGCTCGACGGCCGGACGATGCTGGAGATCCTCAACGGGATTCCCGGATCGGCCGGGCGCGCCCAGCGGGGTGGCGGTGGCTCGTGATCGTCTACTCCTCTGACCTCGAATCGACAGAGAGGGTCGCGCTCGTTCCCGCGTCTCCGCACTTGGGCTGAATTTCCGCTTTGACCGTCAGGCCGTTACTTTCAGACGTGCTCGACGACTAAGGGGGGCAATGGGAGGGCCGGCCGCGCAGGGGTTACGTCGTCACTACGACCTCGTCTTTCGCTACGTGCGGCGTCGAACGCGCTCCTACGCCGAGGCGGAGGATGTCACCCAGGAGGTGTTCGCCGACGCCGCGGCGGCCCTTTCCCGGCGGGCGCTGCTGACCGAGGAGCAGAGCCTCGCCTGGCTCTACACCGTTGCGCGCAGGAGGCTCGCCGACGAGGCTCGGCGTGCGACGCGGCGCCTCAATCCGGTCGACGCGCCCCTTGAACTTGCGCCGACCCCGGAGAGCGAGTACGGCCGCGCAGTCGCGCAGGGGATCACGCGTGCGCTGCGTGAGCTTCCCGAGGGGCAACGCAAGGTTGTGCTGCTGAAGCTGTTCGACGGGCTCTCCTTCGCAGAGATCGGGCACCGGGTCGGCATCACCGAGGCGGCCGCGAAGATGCGCTGCGTTCGAGGGCTCGAGCAGATGCAGCTGTTGCTCCGAGGGCAGGGGATCGAGCCATGAGCCGTCACGCTGCCGTCCTGCGCGATCGGGAACTGGTCGAGCTGCTGGGAGATCAGCCGGAGCTGCTCGCGATCGCCGATGCGATCGCCGCGACCGCGCAGGTGCGCAGGCGCCGGATTCCGCCACGTCTCCTGGTCGCGTCCCTCACAGTTGTTGCCGCTGCTGCGGTGGGGCTCGTCGGTCCCTGGAGCAGTTCGCGGGGTGGGGTCCTGCAGAGGGCGCTCGCTGCTGTGAGCACGCGATCGGTCCTCCATGTCGTCCTCGTCTCTCCGATCCCGGAGACGCAGAACGTGGATCTGCGGACCGGCAAAGCGACACCGACGATGTTGCGGGTTGAGACGTGGTTCGACGCCGGGCGTGCGTTGCGGAAGTCGGTCGTCACCCGCAACGGAACCCAGACCGCGGTCGAGCTCGCAACGCCGCAAGGTGTCTGGTCTGAATCCGGACGTGTCCCGACGTGCGCCTGGATAGCCGCTCACCCAGCGCAAGCCACGAAGCTGCGCGTCAGCTGCAGCGCGAGTGGCCACAACGCGCCGACTCCGCGCCACCTCGCAGAGGCGCGGCCTACCGCGGATCCAGCGCTTGCCGCGTTCATCACCGGCTATCGCCAATCACTCCGATCAGGCCGCGCGCGGAGCCTCGGGCCCGGCCATGTCGGACGTCGCGCCGTCTACTGGATCACCTTCGACGTCAGCAGTGCAACAACTCCGCGCAGCGAGCGCGTCGCGATCGATCGGCACACCTACCAGCCGGTCCTCGTCCAAACGGTCACTGACGGACAGGCCGGCGTCCCTGCGCGCGTCGAGAAGATCGGCTCGATTGCGTACACACCCTCGCTCTTCAAGCGTCCGACTCTCGCTCGACCGCAACCGGCTGCCGGCTCGGTCGCAAAGTCCCGCCATGTCTCACGAGCCGTCGCGGAGACGGCCCTTCGTGGCCACGCGCGGTCGCTCGGCGCGAGCTTCGCGTCGCTCCCGCTGATCGACGCGCGCATCGATCGGCTGACCACCGGCTACGGCCCCCTCTCCGGAAGGCCTTTCACTCACGGGAGCGGCGCCGCGTTCATCTACGGCGCTAACGGGATGCCCTTGAACGGCACGCCCTTCCTGCGAATCAGTGAGGCGCTCAGCCCGCAGATGGCCTACGGCCTTCAACCGGAAGGCGCGTCGCTACGGGCGGGCGTGCTTGTCCTGACGCGCTTCGGAAACGGGTTCTGGACGGGGAAGACGCGAGCCGGAGCGCTCTACGTGGCGCTTCAGGGAAGCTCACGGCAGCTTCTGGTGAGCGCCGCCAGGGCGATCGGACAGAGCAGGTGACGCCGAAGGTGAGGAAGCTGGGCGCGCTCGCGTTCGCGGTGGCGTTTGCTGCAGCCGCGTTCGTCGTGATCGAGGGGGCTGCCTCCTCGGCATCCGACGCACCGCTCTGGAGATGGCAGGGCGCGATTGCGGGCGGCAGGGCGACCGAGCTCGCGGCGACGACCAGCGGCGTCGATCAGATCGCGCTCGTCGCGGTGCGCGACGCGTCGAATCAGCCGACGCTCATCGTTCGAGCGAACGGTCAGGACGTGCAGAAGGCGCCAGCGTCCGGGATCGCGTCGGGTAGCCCGCTCGCTGCGTTCGTGGTCGGCGACTCCGCCGGGACGCAGGCGATCCTCGGGCTCGCGCGCGAGGACGCCGCTCATGTCTTCCTGATCACGAGCGGCGCGACGGCCCAGGAACTTCCGCTCAACGGGTCGGGCGCATTCGCCGCCTCCGGCGTGGCTCCGAGCGCTGACGCCGAGTTGGAGGCGGTGGGCTCGGACGGGGCAACGCTCGCTCGTCTCGTCCTGCCCTCGGCGGGCGGCTTCTGCGGCGGCCCACTTTCAGTCTGCAGTGGCTTTCAAGGGAGCGGCATGCCGAGGGGGGCAGCTGCCAGGGTCACGGCAGCGCCGCTTCTCTACGCGATTCGCGAGCACCGCTCGAAAGGCCTGGTTCGTGACGAACTAACCAGGCTCGATCCGACGATGTTGAAACCCCGTGGCGCGCCGTTGCAGCTCGGCTTCGGGAAGGCCACAGCGGGAGTTGGGGTTATCGCCCTCTCGCCCGACCAATCCCGGATCGCGGTAGCCCCAGTTCACGGCGGGACGCTCCGGGTCGTTGATCTGGCAAGCCTTCGCATCACCAGCACAATCCCGACGCGGGCCGGAGTTGATGTGCGCGCGATGGCCTGGCTCGACAACGACCAGATAGCGCTAATCGAGCAGCAGATGGGCGCGCCCTACCAGCGCAACGTCGTGGGACGCTGGCTGATCCGCGCCCATGTCGCCCGCGGGACAGCGGTCGCGATGTCGCTTCCGAAGAATGCGATGTTGCGCTACACCGCACGAGCCGGGTCGCGGTTTGTCGCCGTGTTGCAACCAAACAACTTCCGCGACCCGAAACGAACAGTGGTCGTCGTGGAAGCGGATGGCCGGATGCTCCGCGAGTCCGTGAGTCTCCCGCCGCCGAGCCCGACCAGCGTTGAAGATGCGCCCGTTCTCTCAGTCGACGGTTCACATCTCTACTTCGTGCGCGTGGGTGGGCAGGTCATTGACCTTGATCTCTCGACCCAGGCACAGCCGGCCACACATCAAATGCGAGCTCCAAGCGACGCGCCTGGGAGGCTCCCAGAGTCGTCGGTTGTTCGCGCAGATGCAACTCCGACGGGCCTCGTCGTCTCCGGGGTCTTCACGTTGGCGCGTGACGGGCACCACGTCTTCCGCACCGGGGTTTATCGAGTCGATACAAGCAACTGGAGCGCAACGACGCTCGATACATCGGTCAACAACTATCTCGTCTACGGCGACAAGATCGCGACCTTCGGCACCGCGCCGCCCTTCGCGTCAATCAACACGGCAACGCCCGGCGCGGGAGTCACCGCCTACAGCGCGACGAGCGGCCGGCGCCTCTACCACCTCTTCGACAAGCAGCGCTTCAGTCAGCTGCGCCTCGTCGGCAGCGACGGCCACGCATTTCGTCTGAAGATCCGTCCAGGAACTCCCTACGGGCTTGTCGATAGCCACTTCAACGCGACCTCTGGGGTCGGCACCGGCGTGTCCAGACCGCCGCTCAATGGCCTTCGCCTGATCTACCGCGGTTCGCCCGACATTCAAGAGCCCGGCGCCTCGGCCGCAACTGCCCTGCGGCCCAAGCCGAGGAGAGTGAAGTCGAGCATTGCGAACACGCAGACGCAATCGAGCAGGTCAGCGAACCGCTACACGATCGCGAATCGAGGACGGCTCGTCCCGGGACACGGCAACAAGATCTTCGAAGGACACCCGTACCGGCTCTTCCTGCTCGGCACCGTCGAGGGCAGGGCCTTCTACCGCATCCAGCTCACCCCCCACTACACGTGTTGGGGCAGCGGGCCGGCCGACAAGGCCGGGACGTTCGGAACATCTGGCTGCCCCGCCGTCGTTGGCGCCTATCCGCTTCAACTCGATGACAACGTCGTCGAACTGAAACCCGGCGCACGGACGCCGCAGTCCCTTCGGGTCGCGGGAATCGTCGCCGATCAAGCAGCCTCCGTCGCGCTGCGCGACGGGAACGGCAAGACCCTCGTAACCGTCCCGGTCGTGAACAATCTCTTCGCCTTCACGCCGCCGTTCCCGCGAGGGTTCTTGCGACCGGTCCCGCTCGACGCGAACGGCAAACCGCTCCCACCACATCCGGAGTGGGGCCAGCACCAGACCCCGCCGCCGAACCTCTTTGGGCCGCAGACACAGCAGGCTACCGCGTCGCAGTTGGGCGCGGTGGTTCAGCACGGTGAGGCGAGGGGCGCGAAGGTGTCCGTCGACCAGAACGGGGTGGTCGTCTTCGACGTCCGCGGAATCGACTCCCAGGCGAGGCGAGCGTTGACGGAAACGAAGGCCTGGTTCGCCTGCGTCCAGCTGAGCGGGCGGAACGTCCGCCACAACCGAAGCGCCGGCATCTCGACGGCGGTCGCGCCCGAAGTCGCCTTCAGGATGGTCGGCATCAAGCCGCAATACGACGGCTGCGAAGCCGGTGGCAGCTACGGCCACCGCTGGCACGACCAACACGGGCCACACAGCACGATCGAGATCGCGTTCACCCCGCAGGGGCGCCGGTATTTCGAAGACCGGGCCACCGCCCGCGACCTCGCCGCATTCGTCCGTTCAGCGAAGACGCAGTCGATCCGGCGCAAGACCGGCGCGTCGCTCGTCGCCGCGATCAGGAAGGCCTATGGACCTGAGGTTCACATCCTGACGTCAGCAACAGCCCGCGCAGCTCCCGGTCAAGTGGGAATCTGGAATCGCGGCACGCGGACGATCTTCAGCGAGGTGAGTCACCTCGGCGATCGTCTCTATGTCGAGTTCAGCAACGGCAAGCTGATCAAGCAGAACGTCCGGGGACTCGCCTTTGTCTTCTGAGGAGGCGCTCCCCGCGGGGGCCGGAGGAAGCGCACCCGAGCGGGCGCACGATCCTCACTTCGCGCTCACGCTCCCGCAGCTTCAGCGTCTCTACACGCTGAACCGCTGCGACCTTGTCTGTTCCGCGCACGCCGGCGAGCTCGATGCAGCAGATGCACACGAGGTCGTTCAATCGGCCTTCGCGAGCGCAGCCAAGATCCGCTTCAGCTTCCGCAGTGAACGACACGTCGTCTCCTGGCTGCGTGACGAACTGGGTATCTCGCCCGCGTCGCTCTCGGCGGTGCCCGAGCCTCGACTCCAACCTCCGTCGGACTGGGAGGACGTCCTTCGACGCGCCCGGATCGTTACGTCGCCGTGCGCTGCGCCACTCGATGGCGAGTAGATCTCAGCGCGGACCCGTCACGCGCCGGTACCCGGTGGCCGTGCGGAAGTACACCTGCCAGCTGTAGTAGCGGAAGAATGCGTGCGCGTCGTTCGCGATCCGGTTCGCGTAACGCATGACTGCGTCGACGTAGAGCCGCGACGGGTTGTAGTGGTAGAGCGCGTCGCGCTCCCGAGTTGCGCCGTGATTCGCGGCGAGGTAGTTCGCGGCGCCGAGGATCGCGTCGTGCGGGTCGTGCACATTGCCGCCGAGCCCGTAGGCGCGCCATGTCGCCGGCTCGAACTGCATCGGTCCTTGCGCCCCGGCGGTGCTGGTGTTGCGCACCTTGCCGAACGCGGACTCGACGAAGTTGACCGCGGCCAGGAGCTGCCAGCGGACACGGAAGCGCCGCTGAGCCTCGCGGTACCACGCGAGCAATCGGAGCGCCGGCGCTGCGCGCCCGATCTTCGGGCTCACACGAGGAGCCGGGCCCGAGGCAACGAGCTGCTTAAGATCGACGCGCGCTGCGACGTCGTCCGCGGCCGCCGGCGCGCGCTTCACGACCGCTCGCGCGAGCGTGGGGCGCTCGCCGAGCACCTGGATGATGCGCTGCTCGTAAAGGGCGAGCAGCGTCACGTCGTGCGGGGGCGCGCTGGACTTGTCCCAGCGGTCGATCGCCTCATTCAGCGAACGCTCCGTCTGCGTCAAGGCTGTCGCGAGTGGAGGCGCGGAGGTGGGGATCGCGGCGTTCGGCGCCGGCAGCGTGAGCACCAAGCCAAGCCCCAGCAGGCAAGTGAGCGCTCCGGGCATGGGCCTATTGTCCGTCACCCCGACTGCGCTCGTGACAACAGCCACAGGATGCGTCACAATTGACACATGGCGTCTTTTATGCAGAGGGCGATCGCCGAGGAGCATCACCTCGAGGAGATCGCCCGGGACGGCTACGCGCCCGCAACCCTGCCGATCGTCCTCGCCGCCATCGTCGGGGCGTTGATCGTGATCGTGGGGCTCGCGCTCGGGATCACGCTCGCCGCCTACTACTGGTAGCGGCCTCCCCCGGATCCGTGAGGCCGGAACCCTCAGGCCAGTGATTCGCTCGGTTCCGCGGCCGCCGATACAGAACTCGTGCAAACGTGGACTTTCCGTGCCGCCGTGCTCGGCGTGCTCTCCGCCGCCGCGCTGATCGTTGCCGGGGTCGGGATGCCGGCCGGGACAGCGCCCGTGAGCCATGCGGCCCGCGATGGATTCGCCGGGCCGCTCGGCGCGCAGGCCGTCGCCCGGCCGATCGCGCGCGATCTGACGCCGGTCTCGCGCGTCACGCTTCACCGGGTGCCGTGCGCCGATGCAGGCGCCGCGCGCTCCTGCTTCGCGGCCGGCCGCTAGCCCTAACGCGGCTTCCCTTGGCGAGGCGGATGGCACAAACTTGCCGTGCGGCTTATCCCACGTATAAGCTGATCATTGTCAACCAGATTGGTGAACAATGCCCAGCGTCCGTTCCATCCTGATCACAGACTCACCGGCCGCCGCGCCCAACGGCGCTAAGGTCGTTCTCTGGCTCGGCCCCGGGCACGCGCCGCCGGACCTCGCCGCCGGCCGCCTCCTGATCGAGCCGTCATCGCCGCGTGCGGCCGCGGTCTACGTCGCGTCGGCTCCCGCCCGCCTCAGCCTCGCGCTCGCAGACCCGTTCTCCTTTGCGTCGCTCCTCGTCGAGGTGGGCCACGCCGCCGCCCTGCGGGCCGCCTGATGCGGATCGACTTCCACCAGCACGTCTGGACCGAGGAGTTCCGGGCGGCGCTCGAGCGGCGGTCGCGCCCGCCCTACCTCCGCGGTCGGCACCTCGTCCTGCCGCAGGGCGGCGAGTTCGAGGTCGACCCGCTCGCGTATACGCCCGAGCATCGTCTGAGCGAGCTCGACCGCGCCGGCCTCGACGCGGCGATCGTCTCGCTGCCGCCCACCATGGAGCCGACGCCGGAGCTCGCCGACCCGTGGAACGAAAGCGCACAGCAACTCGCTGCGCAGTCAGGCGGCCGGCTGCTACCGCTCGCATACCGGGAAGCGCGGACGGGGTTCCTCGGCGCGATCGTCGCGGCTACCGACCTGCTCGACCTGGACGTGGTCACGCCCTTGCTCGACCGTCTGCAGGCGCAGCGCCAGCTGCTCTTCGTTCATCCCGGCCGGGCGTCCCCCTCGTCGAGCGGTTGGTGGGCGTCCGGCGTCGAGTACACGGCGCAGATGCAGTCGGCGTACGCGACCTGGGTCGCGTCCGGTGTCGCGCGCTGGCCGGAGCTGCGGGTCGTCTTCGCGCTGCTCGCCGGAGGCGCGCCGTTTCAGATCGAGCGGCTCGTCCGCCGCGGGCTCGACCCGCGCGCGCCGTTCGCGCCGAACATGTGGTTCGACACGTCGTCCTACGGCGCGCGAGCGCTCGAGCTCACACTGCAGACCTTCGGCGCGAGCCGGCTCGTGTTCGGCAGCGATGCGCCCGTGGATCCAGTCGACGAAGCGCTTCGGACGCTGCGTCCGTTCGGTGACGCGCTCGAAGTCGAGCTGCTCGTGTCGAACCCGTTGACCCTTCTCAACTCGGAGCGACGGCGATGGGCGGCGTAGGGTCGCTCGTCCAAACGCAGCGTGATCTCGAGCTGTACGAGCTCGAAGCGCTGGCGGGAGGGGTCGCGTCGCGGCCCGAGCTGTGGCGCGCGCACGTTCGGCACGAGCGCGAGTCCCGCTTCTACGTGCAGCTGCATCGCGATCCGTACGTCGACATCTGGTTGATCTGCTGGGACGCGTTCCAGGAGACGGGGCTGCACGATCACGACCGGTCCTCCGGTGCAGTGCACGTCGTTGAGGGAACGTTGCTCGAGGATTCGTTCGTCGCACGCGACGGTGGCATCGGGCTGCGGACGGTCGAGCACCACGCCGGGTCATGCTTCAGCTTCGACGCGACGTACATCCACGACGTTCGTCACGACGGTGGGCTCCCCGCAACGTCGATCCACGTGTACTCGCCGGCGCTCTGGCGGATGGGTCACTACGAGCTCGGGCCGCGAGGGCTCGGGCGCGTCTCGCTCACCTACGTCGAGGAGGTCGTTGCGTGAGAGTGCTCTGGACGCGGGAGCTGATCATCTACGCGCTCGATCTGCACCACCGCCGTCACCTACGCGTCCCCACGAAGCGCGAGTGGGAGAAGGCGGGCGAGGATCATCCGTCACTGATGACAGTGCGCCGCACCTTCGGCAGCTGGAACGCTGCCGTCACGGCGGCCGGGCTTCGTGCGCGCGGTCCGGGGGGCCCGCGACACGGCCCTCGCCGTCGCGACCCCGCGAGCGGTCGCTGGCTGCCGGGCACTCCCGGTTGATCCGAAAGCTCATGCGCGGACTACGGTCCCGTCACCCGCCGGTAGCCGGTGCTCGTTCGGAAGTACACC
>JAOPYY010000070.1 GCA_025964395.1 Actinomycetes bacterium
GGCTCCGTCCCGGGCAGCGGCGCCAGGGCCGCCGCCTTGGCCTGCAAGCGAGGATGAAGGCGCAGCGCGGCCCGTAGATCGAAAGCGGGAATGACGATTGCGGCGATCACGGGAACGTATGTTCTACACGAACACACGTTCCCCTGTCAAGCCATGGTAATCCCTAGCGCCCGAGCCAGGTTTTGCGCCGGATCCCGAGTCGCTTCTGGAGGGCGTCGTCCTCTTCCCCGTCCTTCTTCGCCGCCCAGACGAACAGCGCGAGGACGAACGCGACGGTCAGGAACGTCACGGCGGCGGTGATGATCTCGACCGCGAGGCTCATAAACGAAGGCTACGCCGAGCGGCCCTTGAGGGGGTCGGCGGGAACGTCCTCGCCGATCCTGAGTCGGAGATCCCGGACGAGATCGGAAGCCTCGAGCCGCTCCCGCCGGATGTCGAAGTCGATCCCCAACTCGCGCTCGGCGTCCTCGGCAGCGCCGATCAGGACGATCTCCGCGCCTTCGTAGTCGAGGAAGTCCGGCGGGGAGAGTGGCGCGAATCGCCGGCCTCGGAAGAGCTCGAGCAGACGATTCGGGAAGTCGGCCTGCTCGCGCGCCGGCAGGCCGGTGCCTCGGGGCGCCGGCGAATCGGGATTGCGGACCGCCACGATGAAGCTCACCTCGCGCTCGATCCCCAACTCCTTCTGCACCGCACCGCGGCGGCGGGGCAACTCGAGCGCGTAGGCGAGGTGCGTGTGCCCGTCGTGCTGGACGATCGCGTAGCGCGCCTCGCCCGCCGGCCGCGCCTCGGGCTGGACGCGCGTCCCTCGGGTCCTCGTTTCGTAGACCTTGCGTTCGAGCTCGTCGCGCAGCTCCTCCGGCCGCGTCGCCACCTCCGCGACGAACGCCCACGTCCGCTCATGCGCGGAAGGATTGGGCAGCCGCTTCCGCCCCACGACAAGCCGCCGGAACAGCTTCGTCCCGTCTGGCTCGAGCACGACGAAGAACCGCTGCACGTCGCGCAAACCGCCGACTCGGTCAGTGTCGACTCGGGGGCGATAAAAGAAGAAGAGATCGCCCCGCTCCAGGATCCCGCTCATCCTCTAGCCGTCCCCGCGAGGCAACGGTAGAAACCCGGGCCCCAACCGCGTAGGCTCGGAGCCGTGGCGCTTGCGGTCACACCCGGGCGGGACCCCGATGAGACGCCGGACGACCGGCTCTACGCCAACATCACCACCGGCGCGCTGATCGTCATCGCGATCGCGTTCGTCGTCTGGCTCATCTGGGTCTACCTCGCCTAGAGGCTTGATGATTCCCCACCTGCGCCCCGGGTAGGCGAGCCTCCGTGAAGTACGACGAGATCATCAAGCGCGGGCAGGAACGGGCCGGTATCGCCGACCGCTCCGACGCCGAAGGAACGGTGATCGAAGTGCTCCAGGAGCTCTGCGACCGCCTCTCGGGGAAGGAGGCACGTGACCTGCTCGCGCAGTTGCCGGGCGAGCTGCAAACCGCCGTCATCGTCTCTCCCTCCCCGCTGCCGGTGGACCACGACACGTTCATCGCGAACATCGGGCGCGAGCTCGGGATCTCCGACGAGCAGGCGCGGCAGCGCATCCGCGCCGTCGTCAGCACGCTGCGCGAAGCGGTGAGCTGGGGCGAGTTCCAGGACGTGCTCGAGGAGCTCGACCCGCAGTACGCGGACTTCGTCGCCTGACCCCTCTGCGCTCAGAGCCGCAGCTGCGAGAGGCGGAGGCCGCCGGTCCGGATCTCCGGCCCGACGGCGTGAAAGGCCGGGACCAGCTCGCTCGTCACGAGCCCCGTCTCGTCCGTGACCTCGTCGATCACACGCCACCAGCGTTGAATCGCGTCGGGCCTGTCGACGACGACGGTGATGACCGGCACATGGCGGCGGAGCGAGAGCAACCGGTCGCCGTGCGGTTCGCGGTCGCCGGAATACCCCCAGATGCCACGCAACGCGGTTGCACCAAGCGCACCCTCTTCGCGCAGGCGACGGATCAACTGCAGGTAGAGCGCGTGCCCTTCATGGCGCGCGCCCTCACTCGCGTGAACCATCAGCTTCTGCCAGACACCGAGGCCGGCGTCGTCGGTTTCTGGCAGGTGACGCGGCTCGGTGATGTTCTTGCCGTCGCGCTTACAGACCGTGATGCGCTCGAGTGTGAGCAGAGGGTTGCGAAGCAGGTCGGCGAGCGGCGCAAGGGCTTCGGCAACCACGTCGGTGGAGCCGGACGCCATGATCATCAGCGGCACGTTGGCGTTCCGCGAGAAGAACCGCCCGCGTTCCCGGCGGCCGTGGGCCATCCCGTCCACCCCGAGCAGAACGGTCGCCCCATCCAGTCCATGGCGGCGCAGGAGATCCACCACCGCGACGTACGCAGGTCGTCCCAGCGCCCGCTCGGTCCGCCCCAGGTAGATCGTCAGCTTCGTCTCCTCGCCGAGCTCGGGCGGCACGTGCGGCGTCACCTCGCCCGCGACAAACCGCGCTCGTTCGAGCGTCACGAGCCCGCCGGTGACGAGCGGCTGCACGCGTGGCACGAGCGCTTCGATCTTCTCGCGATGGTCGATGGCGATCGCGACGAGCGGCAAGTCTTCCGAGAGCGTGAGCAGGCGCTGCGTGTGGAGCTGTTGCTTGATGCCGAAGCCTTCGGTCGCGCGCAGCAGCACGGCGGCCGGGACATGATCAGCCTCGAACTCATCGAGGAGCACGTCGGAGAGCAGCTGACCATTGATGCGGTCGCTCTCCCCGAAGTAGATCGTGAGCTTCAGGCAATCGTCGGTCATACCAGCGCACCCAGCGCCCACCCTGCGCCGCCGGCCGCCAGACCGGCGGCGATGCTCCCCGCGACGTTCCAGCCGGCGACAGCAACCTCGCCATCCTCAAGCAGCCGTTGGGTCTCGAACATCCAGGTGGAGAAGGTCGTGAACGATCCGATCAGCCCGGTGCCGACGATGAAGAGCGCGGCGTTCGCGATATGCGCACCGGTCAACACGCCGAGGGCGAACGTCCCGCAGATGTTGACGGCAAACGTCCCGAGCGGAAACTCGCCGCGGTAGCGGCTACCGATCCAACCGTCGACCAGGTATCGCAGGACCGCCCCCACACCGCCCAGCAGCGCGAGCCCGATCCAGTCGAGCTTCGTCATCGAACCCGCGTCCTCCGAACGAGCTTCGTGACAACGAGCATCACGGCGAACCCGACGAGAACCGTCGCGACGAGATAGGCCACAGCCACCCCCGCGTGGCCGTGACGCGCGAGTTGGATTGCCTCGATCTGAAGCGTCGAGAACGTCGTGAGGGCGCCGCAGACCCCTGTGCCGACGAACGGCCGCCGGTACGTGGAGGGCGGCAGTCGCTCCTGCAGGCGGGTTGCGAAGTACGCGAGCAGCGCCGTCCCTCCCACATTCACCACAAAGGTCGCCCACGGCCACCCACCTCCCGTGTCGGGCAAGGACTCCGACAATTCTGCGCGTGCGAGCGCGCCGAGGCAGCCGCCGACGAAGATCGCGACAACGAGCGAACCCGGAGACCGGCGTGCGGTGCGGGCTTCTAGGACGATCGCTCTAGCACGACCACCGGGATCTCCCGGTCAGTCTTCTTCTGGTACTCGTCGTAGTCGGGCCACTGCTGGGCGGCGAGCTTCCACAGCCGCTCGCGCTCCTCGCCCTCAGCGGTGCGGGCGCGCGCCGGGAAGACCTCGTCCATGACCTGCAGCTCGACCTGCGGGTCCTTCGCGAGGTTCTCGTACCAGCCCGGGTTCTCCGGGGTGCCGCCCTTCGACGCGACGATCACGTAGGCGCCGTCGGCGTTCTCGTAGATCAACGGCGTCGTACGCGGCTCGCCCGTCTTGCGGCCCTTCGTCGTCAGGAGCAGGATCTTCGAGCCCTTCTTCCAGCGGTGCCCGACCTCGCCGCCGGTTTCGCGGTAGCGCTTGACGTGCTCATCGCCGAACAGGTTCTCGGCTTCGCTCATGGTTGCCTCCTTATCTCTGCTGCTTTCCCGATCATGCGTGAAAGCGAGGCTTCCTCGGCGGGAGTGAAGCCGACGTTGACGCGCACGCCGATACGCTAGCCCGATGGACGCCCCCCGTTACTGCTACCGGCACCCGGACCGGGAGACCGGCCTCTCCTGCTCGGAGTGTGGCCGCCCGATTTGTTACGAGTGCATGACCCCGGCCCCGGTCGGAATCCGGTGCCCTGAGCACTCGGGGAAGCCGCAAGGGATCCAGAAGGTGACGCGTGCCGCGGAGCGCGCCGTGACCGGTGTCGGCGGTCGCCGCATGAACGCGGTGACGCTCGGCCTGATCGCGATCAACGTCGGCGTCGCGCTCATCGAGCTGGCCAGCGGGAGCGGCGCGTCGTTCACCAACAACTCGATCTTCGAGAGGGGCTCGCTCTTCGCGACCGGCTACGTCTCGGCGAGCGGTCAGCCTCTCGGCGTCGCCCACGGCGAGTGGTGGCGCCTCTTCACGTCGATGTTCCTGCACGCGAGCTTCTTCCACCTGGCCGTGAACATGTACTCGCTCTACTTCGTCGGCTCGATCATGGAGCAGGTGATCGGCCGCTGGCGCTTCTTGCTCCTCTATCTCGCCTCCGGCCTGGCCGGCTCTGCAGGCGCGCTCGTCTGGAGCCCGCTGCAGCCGACCGTCGGTGCATCGGGCGCGATCTTCGGCATCCTCGGCGGGCTCTTCATCCTGGAGCGCCGCCGGCACATCGCGACCGGCGGGCAGGTCGCCGGTCTGATCGTGATCAACCTCGTGATCACGTTCGCGTTCTCGGGCTCGATCTCGGTCGGCGGCCACGTCGGCGGACTGATCGGCGGGATGGTGCTGACGCTCGCCCTCCTGCAGTTCCGGCGCTCGACGCTCTACAGCGTCGCCGCGGTGGCCGCGGTTTCGATCGCGGCGGTCGTCGTCTCGTACGCGAAGGTGCGCAACTACCACTGATGCGGAAGATCGCGGTCATCACCGCGTTCTTCGTCCTGGTGCCGGCGGCACAGGCTGCGACACAGCTCGGCATCTTCGGCAACATCGATCGGTTTCAGCAGCTGACAGGCCAGCAGTCGCAGGTCGGTCACGTGATCGTCGGCTGGGGCCAGTCGACCTTCAGCCAGATCTGGCCGAAGCTCGGCCCGGTGCCGATGCTCGGGTTCGACAACGGCCAGGGCGCGGTCACGATGCAAGCGCTCGCCCACGGGGCCGGCGACGGGTACCTCCTCGCGATGAGCGAGTCTGCGCGCGGGCTCGGCAAGCCGGTCTACATCCGGCCGTTCGGTGAGATGAACGGGCACTGGAATGCCTACTGCGCGTACAACAAGAACGGGACGCCGCGCGGCGTGCCGTACTCGACCGCGAACTTCCGCAAGGCGTTCGCGCGCATCTACCTGATCATGCACGGCGGCCCGTCCGTCAATGCGACGCTGAAGCGGCTCGGGATGCCGCCGGTCAGCGCCGACATCCCGACGAACCCGTTCGTGAAGGTCGTATGGAACCCGCAGGGATACGGCAGCCCCGACGTCCCCGGCAACAGCGCGCAGGCCTACTATCCAGGAGACCGCTACGTCGACATGGTCGGCGACGATCTCTACGACATCGGCGGCAAGGCGGAGTTCGCAGCGGCCGACACGCTCTACAAGGCGCACCCGTCGAAGCCGTTCGCGTTCCCCGAGTGGGGCCTCTGGGGGATCGACGACCCGAAGTTCGTGCAGCAGATGGCGACGTTCGTGAAGGCGCACCGCCGCACGGAGATGATCGCCTACTTCAATGCAAAGCCCGGCTCGATCTTCGACCTCGCGTCGAAGCCGAAGTCGCTCGCCGCCTACAAGCGCTACATCGTCCCGCTCGGTCGATGATCGAGCCACTCGACCGGCTGCGCGCGATCTGCCTCGCCTATCCGGAGGCGGAGGAAGCCGGCGGGGTCGGCAATCCGAGCTTCAAGGTGCGCGGGAAGATCTTCGCGATGCGCCACTCGCTCCACGAGGTCGACCGGTGGTCGGTCTGGTTCAAGGCGCCGCCTGGAATGCAGCAGCTCGTCGTCGGCAACGACGCGACGCGCTTCTTCGTCCCGCCGTACGTCGGCTCGAAGGGCTGGATCGGCGCGTACCTCGACGTCGACCAGGACTGGGACGAGCTCGCCGACCTGATCGACGAGAGCTATCGCATGACAGCGCCGAAGAAGCTCGTGGCGCAACTTGCAAACTCTTGAACCTGGTTCAAAAAACCGAACCAGGTTCAGATCTAGAGCCGAACCTGGTTCGCTCTTTAACCAGGTTCGAGAGTTTCGAAGCTAGCCGCCTGCGGCGACGTACGAGCCCTCGCCCGATTCCTTCAGCGCCGCTTGGGCTGCGGCCAGGCGCGCGAGGGGGACGCGGAACGGTGAGCAGCTGACGTAGTCGAGGCCGAGCTCATGGCAGAAGGCGATGCTCCGCGGCTCGCCGCCGTGTTCGCCGCAGATCCCGAGCTTGATCTCCGGCTTGACGCTTCTCCCCCGCTCGACGGCGATGCGCATCAGGTCGCCGACGCCATCGATGTCGATCACCTCGAACGGATTGCGCTCGAGCACGCCGTCCTCGAGGTAGCGCGTCAGGAACTTCCCTTCCGCGTCGTCGCGTGAGAACGCGAGCGTCGTCTGCGTTAGGTCGTTCGTGCCGAAGGAGAAAAAGTCCGCGACCGACGCGATCTCGTCGGCGCGCAGCGCGGCGCGCGGCACCTCGATCATCGTGCCGACGAGGTGCTCGACCTCGGGCGCCTCCTCGGCCCACACCGACTCCGTCAGGTCGCGCAGCCGCGCGAGCTCCTCGCGGAACGCGACGAGTGGATGCATCACCTCGACCAGCGGCGCGTTGCCCGTCCGCTCCTGCACCGCACGCGCGGCGCGCGCGATCGCGCGGATCTGCATCTCGTAGATCTCGGGGTACATCAGCCCGAGCCGGCAGCCGCGCGTGCCGAGCATCGGGTTCGACTCCTGGAGCGCCCGAATCCGCGCGCGCAGCTTGTCGGTCGTCGCCTCCTGCTCCTCCGGCAGGAACTCGTGCAGCGGCGGATCGAGCAGCCTGATCGTCACCGGCAGCCCCGCCATCGCCTCGAAGATCCCCTCGAAGTCCGACTGCTGGAACGGGAGCAGCTTGTCCAACGCCGCGCGCCGCTCCGCTTCGGTGTCGGCGAGGATCATCTCCTGCATCACCGGCAGACGCTCCTCGCCGAAGAACATGTGTTCCGTCCGGCAGAGCCCGATCCCCTCCGCGCCGAACTCGCGCGCACGCGTCGCGTCCTCCGGATTGTCCGCGTTCGCGCGCACCTTCAGGCGCCGTTGCGCATCGGCCCAGTGGAGGATCGTCTCGAAGTCGTCATTCATCTGCGGCGGCACGAGCGGCACCGCGCCGATGAACACCCGTCCCGTTCCGCCGTCGATCGTGATCACGTCGCCCTCGTGCAGGTCGTGCCCGCCAATCGTCGCGGTGCCCTCGCCGAGCGTCATGTCCTCGGCGCTCGCGACGCACGGCTTGCCCATCCCGCGCGCGACGACCGCGGCGTGCGAGGTCATGCCGCCGTGCACGGTGAGGATCCCCTCCGCAGCGATCATCCCGTGGATGTCATCCGGGGTCGTCTCCCAGGTGACGAGGATCACCGGCCCGCTCTTCGCGCGTTCGACGGCCGAGTCCGCGTCGAAGACGATCCCGCCGCTTGCGGCGCCGGGCGACGCGTTCAGGCCCTTCGCCGCAACGTCGAGCGACGCCTTCGGGTCGATCATCGGGTGGAGCAGCTGATCGAGCTGTGCCGGGTCGATGCGCGCGACCGCCTCCTCGCGTGAGATCAGCCCCTCGTCGACCATCGTCACCGCCGCCTTGAGCGCCGCGGCGGCCGTGCGCTTCGCCGCGCGCGTCTGGAGCAGATACAGCCGCTCGTCCTCGACGGTGAACTCGATGTCCTGCATGTCGCGGTAGTGCTCCTCGAGCCGGTGCATCGTGTCGACGAACTGCTCGAACGCCTTCGGCAACGCGTCGCGCATCGTCTCGATCGGCTGCGGCGTACGGATGCCCGCGACGACGTCCTCGCCCTGAGCGTTCGTCAGGAACTCGCCGTACAAGCCGGTCTCCCCCGTCGACGGATCGCGGGTGAACGCGACGCCCGTCCCGGACCGATCGCCCTTGTTGCCGAACACCATCTGCACGACGTTCACCGCCGTGCCGAGATCGTCCGGAATGTCATGCGCGCGCCGGTAGACCTGCGCACGCGGCGTGTCCCACGATTCGAACACCGCCCGCACCGCGCGCAACAACTGCTCGCGCGCATCCACCGGAAACTCGTCGCCGGTCTCCTCCATGTAGATGGCCTTGTACGTCTCGACGAGCGCTCGCAGATCGTCCGGGGTCAAATCCGTGTCCTGCCGCCCCGCCTTCAGCGACGACAGCGCACTCTCGAACCGATGGCCGTCGATCCCCTCGACGACCTCGCCGAACATCTGGACCAGCCGCCGGTACGAGTCGTAGGCGAACCGCGCGTTGTCGGTCCGCGCGGCGAGCCCGGCAGTCGCTTCGTCGTTCAACCCGAGGTTGAGGATCGTGTCCATCATCCCCGGCATCGAGACCGCCGCGCCGGAGCGCACCGACACGAGCAGCGGATCGTCGGCCGAGCCGAACTGCTTGCCTGCCCGATCCTCCAGCCGGCGCACGTGCTCGTCGACCTCGTCCTCGAGCCCCGCCGGCAGGTCGCGCGCGACCATGTAGGCGCGGCACGCGTCGGTCGTGATCGTGAAGCCCGCCGGCACCGGCACGCCCATCTGGGTCATCTCCGCGAGCCCGATCCCCTTGCCGCCGAGCAACTCTCGCCCGCCGGTGGTGGGCTCGTCGAAGTCGTAGACGAAGCGGTCTGCCACGGCTGAGGGAATCTACCCCTCGCGTTGGCGCCGTGAACGGAACTCGGCGATCCACGCGAGTGCGCGTAGGCCGAACCAGAACGGCGTGAAGAGACCGTAGAAGAGGACGAGCGCTGCGGCCAGCGCCGTGTACCAGACGCCCCAGCGCCACATGGGAACCGGTGGCTTCGGCTTCACGACACTGTTTTCGAAAGCGCCGTGACTTCGGCTTCGCGCTGCTCGACGAGGCGAATGATGCGGTGCGAGATCTCCTCGATCGAGTGCTCGCTGACCTCGAGCACCGGGCAGCCGAGCCGCCGGTGCACTTGTGCCGCGTAGTCCAGCTCGTCGTAGATCTCGACGAGGCTCGCGTAGCTGCGGTCGCCGCGCATCCAGCGGATGCGCTCGCCGCGGATCTCCGACAACCGCTGCGCGTCGATCGTCAGCCCGACGATCTTCGCCTGGTCGACGGTGAATAGCTCAGGCGGCGGATCGATCCCTTTGACAAGCGGCACGTTCGCGGTCTTGTAGCCGAGATAGCCGAGGTAGATCGAGAGTGGCGTCTTCGAGGTGCGCGAGACGCCGACGAGGATGATGTCGGCCTCGCTCAGCCCGGAGCCGACGCCGTCGTCGTACTTCACTGCGAACTCGATCGCCGACATCCGCCGGAAGTACGCGTCGTTCAACGGCGGCCGCGCGCCCGGCTTCATGCGGGCCGCCTGCCCTGACACGCGCGCAACCGCTTCGATCGGATGGCCGAGCAGGTCGCAGTAGTGGAGCTTCGCGTTGCGACAGAGCGTGCGCATGCTCTCGCGCAGCTCCGGCTCGACGAGCGTGTAGATGATCACCGCCGCGCGCCCCTTCATCCGCTCGACCGCCAGCTGCAGGTCGGCGACCGTCTCGACGCGCGGATGCCTGATCTCGACGAATTCCTGGTCGGGGAACTGCGCCTCCAGCGCCTGGACGAGGCGCTGCGCGGTCTCGCCGGTCGAATCCGAGACCATGTGCAACTCGACGGGGTTCATCAACGGCACCTTAACCGCCTCCTCATACGGCTCTTAGGAAACCCGGGCATCCTGTGCCGCGTGATGCGCCTGCTCGCGGTGGTCGTGGTCGCGCTGGCGCTTCCGGCGTCTGCCCTCGCCTGGGGTGGCTCGTACCCGACGGGCGACAGCTACGGCACGTACGTCCAGATCCAGGTGTCCGACACCTACCCCGTCGATCAGGCGCTGCCGCAGGACTGGGCGACGTACCTGGGCTCGCTCGTGCACGGGCCTGAGCTCGCCCGCCTGACACTCGACCTGATCCCGCTCTCCTCCGTCCAGTCGATCTGCGGGGCCCAGGCCCTCGCCTGTTACGACCCGCAGCGCGAGGAGATCTTCGCGTCGCCGGAGGACCAGCTCAACGCGCCGCCGGCGAAGGAGATCGTCACGCACGAGTACGGCCACCACCTCGCGAACAACAGCAATGACGCACCGTGGCAGGCGCTAGACTACGGCACGAAGCGCTGGTCGTCCTACGAGAACATCTGCGCCAAGGCGGCCGCCGGCGCGGCGTCTCCCGGCGACGAGGGCTCGCACTACGCCCAGAACTCTGGCGAGGCGTTCGCCGAGTCGTACCGCGTGCTCAACCTGCAGAAGCAGGGCCAGACGAACATCGGCTGGGACATCGTTGCCCCGAGCTTCTTCCCCGACACAACGGCGCTGACACTGCTCGAGCAGGACATCACGAGCCCCTGGGTCGCGTCGACCGTTTCCAACCTGCACGGCTCGTTCGGCAGCGGCGTCGTGCGCACGTTCAAGGTGCAGACGCAGCTGGACGGCTCGTTCAGCGCGCACCTCGTGTCCCCGACGAAGGCGAAAATGCAGCTCGCGCTCTACAGCGGCTCGACGCTCCTGCAGCGCGGCGCGAACATCCGCTACGAGATCTGCGGACAGCGCACGCTGACGTTGAAGGTCCAGCGGCTCTCCGGCCGCGGCACGTTCACCGTCAACGTCTCGAAGCCTTAGCCTCTACTCTCTCGCGCATGGGGCTCGCGCACTGGGACGACGTCGAAGGCCACCATCGCGCCAAGGGTGAAATGGACGCGACGTGGCAGCGGCTCGGCCATGAGTCCGGGACGAAGACCGTCGGACTGAACCGCGTGCGCGTCGCACCGGGGAAGTTGCCGACGCCGCCCCACTCGCACGGCGCGTCCGAGGAGCTCTACTACATCCTGGGCGGCTCGGGCCTCGCGTGGCAGGACGACGCGGTGCACGAGATCAGGGCGGGCGACTGCGTGATCCACCGCGCGGACGAAATGGAGCACACGCTGATCGCAGGCCCCGAGGGCCTCGACTATCTCGTCTACGGGACGAACTACCCAACGGAGTTCGGTTGGCTGCCGCGCTCGAACGCGGTCCGCATCGGCTGGCCGTGGGCCGAGGGCCGGACCGATGACCCGTGGGACATCGAGGCGCAACAGCCGCCGCTCGCCTACGGCGATCCCGCGCCGCGGCCGCCGAACATCGTCAACATCGACGAAGTCGAGCTCGAGAAGTCCAAGACGTTCGTGACCGCGCCGCTCGCGACGCACGAGCGCTCCGACCAGGCCGGTCTGCACTGGGAGCGGCTCGATCCCGGCACGCACGGTTCCGTACCGCACTGCCACTCCGAGGACGAGGAGATCTTCGTCATCCTCGAAGGCGACGGCACACTCGAGTTGTGGCCCGCACCAGTCCCGCTTTCGCAAGGCATCCAGCGCGAGGACATCCCGATCCGCGCAGGGCACGTGATCGCGCGGCCGCCGATGACGCGCATCGCACACGCGTTCCAGGCCGGCCCGAACGGATTGACGATGCTCATCTACGGGACGAGACGGCCCAACGACGCGGTCTGGTACCCGCGTTCGAACAAGATCTTCTGGCGCGGACTCGGTGTGATCGGCCGCATCGAGTCGCTCGACCACTGGGACGGCGAGCACCGCGACTGATCACCCGGGCGTAAGGACGGTGGCCCAGCCGAGCCGGTGTCGGTGCGTCGATCAAGCTCCGTCGGTGTCCCGCGTCAGGAGTTTCCAGTTCCCCTCGGAGACGACCTCCACCGTCTCGTCCGTCACCTTGATCGCGGTCTCGTCGTCGATTGCGTATGTCGGGGCCGGGATCCCCGCAGCCCACATCTCCACCTCGGCCGTCGTCGAGTCTTCGAAGCCCTCGCCCTCGCGATCCAGGTGCACCCGCAGAGCGAAATCGACCAGCCCGAGCCCTGCGCCCGCGTCCTCGCCCATGTCACTGCCCTCAGGGACGAACTGGAGGTTGAACTCGGCATCGCAGTTGTAGGGCGTCAGGACGATGCTCCCCGCGCTCAAGCCGACGTAGACGGTGTCACTCAGCGACGGCAAGAGGTCTGCCAGTCCCGACGCTTGCATCCAGTGACGCAGGTAGAGAACATCGCCGCCAAAGACGAGCAGGGCGTCGGTCTCACGGAGCGTTGGTACCCAGCTGTCGCGCCGAATCGTCGGCAGCGCTGTGAGCTCGAGCACACCGATGGACTTCCAGCCCAGGTCGCACAAAGGGCTTGGGGAGTTGCCGGAGATCGCCTTCCATGCCATTTCTGCGCCGCCGGGAAATGGGTAGATCGCCGTCGGGATGAAGAGGGCGGTCGACTCGGCGATCGGCTTACCGAGGAGCTCAACCAGCGCATCACGGATGCTCGTGTTCTTGATGCCACCCGAGGTGAGTAGAAGTTTCAATCCGCCTCCCGGAGTCGTTGGGTAATGGACGTTCTACGTGCTGCGGTATCCAGCGGTGTATTAGACCCTCAGATCGCCGCGAACTCATCGCCCTGCGAGCACTCAGGCGTCATTCGGAACGCTCGCCCAGGCGGGTGTCCTCGCGTCTCAGACCGGCTGGATCAGGAAGACCGGGTGTTGGGCGGCCTCGGCTGCGAACGCTTCGAGGGGTGAATCGGGCGATACGTCGAAGAACGGACGAACGACGCTGACGCGGCGAAGGTACGTGCGAAGCACCGGGGCGCTCTCCTCGGGGGCAACTTGGCGAATGCCGACGGTTTCGCGGTGTCGCCCACGGCTGAGCGTGACCCGGCCAGCGGCGCGGGCATTCCGCACCCAGCCAACTTCACCGTAAGGCGCAACCAGAAAACGCTCGCCGTTCTCCACCAGGATGACCGGCGTCGTGTATGTCCGACCACTGCGTCGGCCGGACACGCTCAAGAGATACATATGACGGTCGGCCGATATTCCTACGCGAAGCAACCGCGTCAGTACGACATTCACGAGACGACGTGTGCGACCGAGCCGGTATGTCCGCGCCACGGCCCAAGCATCGCACCCCCTAGCTCACAAGGCAACGGCCTGACCTGCCTGGAAGGATTCTCTCAGGGCACATTGCCGAACGCTCGCGCAGGCGACAGCACAGGTGTCTGACACCACCATTGTGCGCGGCGGTCAGGTGCGTTACGTCGAGGTGTCAGACACCAGTTCGACCTGCCGCCAGCACCTGAACCTCAGGGTGCTGTGAGACGTGTCGTCGGCGAAGCTAGGTCGCGACGAGCGACTCGTCCAGCGCTGTGACGAGCACGGCCACGTGCTCGTCGTCGAAGACCAACGGCGGCCGGATCTTCAGTACGTCCTCGTTCGGTCCCGTCCGGCCGATCAGGACGCCCCGCTCGCGCATCGCGTTGACGACCGCCTTCGCTCGCGCAGGGTCGTCGAGTTGGACGCCGAGAAGGAGCCCGAGACCGCGGATCTCGACGATCTCCGGGTGGCTGCCCTGCAGCTCCTCGATGCGCGCTCGCAAGAGCCCGCCGACGCGCTTTACCTGCGGGATGATCCGCTCGTCGCGAATCACGTCAAGCACGGCGAGCCCCGCCTGTGCCGCGACGGGATTGCCACCGAAGGTGCTGAACACGCGTCCCGCGAACGCGAAACCGTCGATGATCTCGCGCCGCGTGAGCACGGCCGCGACGGGATAGCCGTTCCCCATCGGCTTGCCGAGCGTGACGAAGTCGGGTGTCGCTCCGAGGTGCGCAAACGTCCAGAAGTGCTCGCCGCTTCGGCCGTAGCCGACCTGGACCTCGTCGGCAACGAAGAGGCCACCCGCGTCGCGCGTCGCTTGCACGATCTCCGCCAACGAGTCGCGCGTGAGTGGATGAATGCCGTCACTCGTCAGTCCCGCGTCGATGAACGTCGCCGCGAGGGCGTGACCGCGTTCGGTCAGCTCGGCCGCTGCGGCCGCTATGGCTTCGCCCGCTCCGCCGACCGGGATCCGCGCGACGCGCTCGGGGGCGAAGCCACTAGGCCACTCCTCCGGCGACAGGTCGGCGATCGCATCCGTCACACCGTGGTAGGCGAACTGCGTGATGATCGCGCCGTCGCGCCCGGTGACGCCGGCAGCGATCCGCCAGGCGATGTCGTTCGCCTCGCTCCCCGAGTTGACGAACATCACGCTGTCGAGCCCGGCCTCCGGGGGCATCGAGGCGAGCAGCCGCTCGCCGAGCTCGATCAGCGGTTCGTAGAGGTAACGCGCGTGTGTGTTGAGCGCGCGCGTCTGGCGCACGACCGCCTCGGTCACGCGCGGATGGCTGTGGCCGACGACGGGAACGTTGTTGTACGCGTCGAGCAAGCGACGGCCGTCGACGTCGATGAGCCACGCGCGTTCGCCGCGTACGAGGTGCACAGGATCGGAATAGGAGAGCTCAGTGAGCACCGCGCCGAGCGCGTCGGAGCGTCGCTTGATCAGCGCGTCTGTCGCAACCGGCGGACGCGCCGCGCCGAGCTCCTCGGCGAACCGCTCGGGCCCGATGTCGCCGACGAGCTCCAGCAACTGCCAGGAATCCTCATCCCACGCCTGGATGTACTCGGCGTTCTCGGGGTACTGCGCCACACGCCAGGCGCTGATCACGACGATCGCTGCGAGCCGCGTTGCGACGAGGTCGCCGAGCACCTCCAACTCTTCGACCTCCAGCGGGACCTGCGACTGGTAGCCGTCGGTCGCAATCCGGCCGACGCGAAGGACGTCGTCGAGCGGGCGGCCGCGCATCAGCGATGCGGCGCCGATCGCGAAGTCACCGACCTGCGCGGTGTGACCGACGTCCCCGAAATCGACGATCCCGGAAATCCGGCCGGTGTCGTCGAACAAGACGTTGTCGAGATTGAGGTCGCCGTGGACCACGTGCGCCCGAAGTCGCGACCAGCGCGGCGCGACGTTCGCGTCGTAACGATCGAGCACGGACTCGACGAGCCGGCGCCGTCCGCGGTCCTCCACTCGATCAGTGAGCGGACGAAGCTTGGCCGCGTGTGCGAGATCCCACAGCAGCTCGCGACCGGAGCCCGGGTGAAAGAAGCTGCGCAGCGCCAGGTTGAGCCGCGCGTGCATGGCGCCGTAGTCGCGCACCGCTGCATCCGAGAGCGCAGGACCGCCGTCGCCTCCGTGAAGCCGCTCGAAGAGCCGCACGAAGTGCGTGCCGTCAGGCCCCTCCACCGTTGTGCGATACGCGGCCGCCCCGGCGGCCGTGGAGACGACGCGCGGACGGGAGATCGGTAGCCCGGGATCGACGCGCGAGATGTGCAGGATCGCCTCGGCCTCGAGGTCGAGCGTCCCCGGATCCTCCGCGAGATTCGACAGCTTGACGACGCCCGCGTCCGTCCGTCCCTCGACGAGAAACGTCTGATCGCGTTCGCTCCCGAGATTCGTCGCGGTGCCCTCGATCGCGAACAGCTCGGCCGCGATCCGTGCGACGTCGTCGGTGCTGAAGCTCGGCGGCGTGGAGTCGAGCACGGAGCTCATTCGTAGAGCTCGATCCCGTGCGGTTCCTGGATGATGTTCCCGCCGTCGACGATGATCGACTGTCCCGTGATGTAGCTCGCTTCGTCGCTGCAGAGGAACGCGACGAGCGCCGCCACCTCGTCCGCCGTCCCGGGTCGACCGACCGGTGTCGATCGGCCCGCGACAAGCTCGTCGGGCTCGGCCGACGCCGTCGCGATCCAGCCGGGAGCAACCGAGTTCGCGGTGACACCGGCGCGGCCGTTCTCGATCGCGATCGTCCGCATCAGTCCGTCCATCGCACCCTTGGCGGTTGCGTAGGCGGCGGATCCCGGTGCCGTCACGAACGGCCCCGTGACCGACGACACCATCACGATCCGGCCGTGCCGCCGCTCGATCATGTCCGGTAGCAGTGCCTGCGTCAGGTGGAACGCCGTCTTCAGCGTGATCTCCCATTGCCGGTCGAGGGCGTCGGGCTCGAGGTCGACGAAGGACGCGCTGACGGCCGGCACGCCCGTCTGCACCATGCCCGCTGCGTTGACGAGGACGTCGACCGGTCCGTGCGCGCGGCGGGCAGCGCCCGCGACGGCCTGTGCCGCGGAGCGGTCGGTAAGGTCGGCGACGACACCGAACGCCCCCAGCTCAGCGGCGCGCTCGTGGATCCGATCGGTGGTCGAGGTGATCGAGACGCGGGCGCCGAGTCGCGCGAGCAGTCGCGCGGAGGCGAAGCCGATCCCGTTCTCGCTTCCGCACCCCGTGACGAGGGCGTGGCGAGACGCAAGAGCGAACGGCTGCATCAAGGCAACCAGCCTTCGCGGTACTCGACGAACCTCGACCTGGGCAGGTCCGCGTAGATCTTCTCGTACGCCTCAGTCGGCTCCGTCGTCTCACGCTCCACGCTCGCCCCGTGGCGCGCGGCGAGCTCGGAGACCGGATAGACGATGCCGCCTCGCCCACGGCCGCGCGCGCCGGTGGCCACGATGACGGCCGCCTCGTCGCCTGCGCCGACGATGATGTGCTCCGTCCCGGCGGGGCAATGGAAGAAGTCCCAGGCTTTCAGCCGGCGCTCCTGCTCCTCGACGATCAGCAGGCACTCGCCGCTCAGGACGAGGAACCCTTCCTGCGCGTTCTCGCGGTGATACATACCCATCGCCTCGCCTGGCTCGAGCACGCTGATGTTGATCCCCAGCTGAGGGAACCGGCGCTTGCCTTCGAAGTTGCAGTACGACCCGAGCGGTCCCTCGGTCTTCCAACGCGATTCGCGGGCGTTCATGACGAACCAGCCCTCGACATCGACGACGAGACCGTTCTTGGTCATCCGGGCGGGGGCTTCGGGGATCAACGCGGAATGAGTGAGAAGTCGCCGAGCCGGCCGAGTGCGTCGCGAACGTCGAGCAAGAGGCGCAGTCGGTTCGCGCGCAGCTTGTCGTCGTCCGCCATCACGAGCACCTCGTCGAAGTAGCGGTTCACGTGCGGGGCGAGCTGCGCGGCAGCGCCAAGCCCGTCGATCTGTGCGCCTTGCAGCGCCTGGGCGAGCTCGCGTTCCGCACCCTCTTCGAGCAGTGTGTCGTCGAGCCTCGGGGCCGCCTCCGCTTCCGCCTTGCCGGCGAGCCGGTGCGCGCGCTCGTAGGCGGTATGAACCGCCTCGAACTCCGGGGTGTGCTCCGCGGCGTGCAAGGACTGCGCAAGGCGCGCGACACCGCCGAGATCGGGCACGGTTGATGTGCGCGCCGCGCGGACGAACTCGACCGGCACATCGAGCAGGCCCTCGAGCCGGTCCTCAACGAAGTCCTGCGCGGCACCGAGCTGATCGCGCTGCACGGCAACGTCCCCTTCGAGCGCAAGCCGGTTGAGCCCGATCGCGGCGCGCCGCAATGCATACGGGTCGCGCGAGCCGGTCGGCGCGTGGCCGAGGTCGAACGCGGTCACGAGGTGATCGAGCTTGTCGGCGGCCGCCAGGATGCGCCCGGCCACGGTCGCCGGGATCGGCGCGCCGGCAGAGTCCGGCAGGTACTGCTCGTCGATTGCGCGCGTCACCTCCTCCGGCTGGCCCGCGAGCTTCGCGTACGTCGCACCGATGTGACCTTCGAGCTCAGAGAACTCGCGTACGAGCTCCGACGCCTGGTCGGCCTTCGCGAGGCGCGCCGCCTCGACGGCCTGCTCGTCGCCGCCGAGCTTGCGCACCGTGTCGACGAGCCGCTGCGCCTTGTCTGCGAACGAGCCCGCACCCTTGAGATAGGTGATCGACTCGAGCCGCTTCGCGAGCTCCTCGATCCCGACCGCCACGTCGCGCTCGAAGGTGAACTCGGCATCCTCGAGGCGGCCGCGCAGCACGAACTCGTTCCCGGCGCGCACAACGGCCGGGTCGCCGCCGTTCGCGACGAACGCGAAGCGGTTCGCACCGAGCGGGAAGTAGCGCTGATGCGACTGCATCGTCTGCACGATCACGCGCTCGGGCAGTCGGAGGAACCGCTCGTCGAACGAGCCTTCCTGCACGCGCGGCCGTTCGACCAGGTAAACGACCTCGTCGAGCTTGTCGAGTGGATCGCCCCACGAACCGAGCGCGTCGAGCCCCTCGCAGATCTGCTGGTAGCGAACGGCGCGGTCGGGCTCCACGCCGACTGCGCGCAATGCATCGAGGTAGCCGTACGCGTTCGGAATCTCCACCGGGCCGGGATGCGTCTGTCGGTGGCCGTAGGAGAAGCCGCCGCTCGGCACATGTTCGAGCGCGACCTCGATCGTCTGGTCCTCGAGCTTCGCGCAGAGCCAGCGCACCGGGCGTGCGAAGCGGAAGCCTGCGCCCCAGTCCATCGACTTGCCGAACTGCAGCCCCTTGACGATCGCCGCCAGCCGTTCGGGCAGCACCTCGGCAATCGGCCGGCCGGCGACCTCGATGCCGAGGGAGCCGTCGCGCAGCGTCAGGTCATCGACGGTCACGCCGTGCTTCTTCGCGAAGCCGGCCGCGGCCTTCTCGCGAAGGTTCTCCGGCGGCCCCTTGATCCACTCGTCCGCGGTGCGCTCAGGCACGTCGACGGGGAAGGCAAGGCGGCGCGGTCCGATGAAGAGCTCGAGCGTCTGCGCGCCGAGGTGCTCGCGCGCGAGCTCCGGCAGTTGCAGGCCCGCCTCCATGCACGCGGCGGCCGGGAGCTCCTCACAGCCGATCTCAAACAGCAGCCGCGGCATGCTCACCCGCTTCCTGCTGCTGCTCGAGGTAGAGCTTCCCGACCTCGCGCACGAGGTTGCGCACGCGCCCGATGTACGCCGCGCGCTCGGTGACGGAGATCGCCCCGCGCGCGTCGAGCAGGTTGAACGCGTGGTTCGCCTTCAGGATCATGTCGTAGGCCGGCAGCGGCAGGTCGCGCTCGATCAGATGGCGGGCCTCGCGCTCGTAGTCCTCGAAGTGGCGCATCAGCATGTCGACGTCGGCGTCCTCGAAGTTGTAGTGCGACCACTGGCGCTCGTTCTCCTTGAAGACGTCGCCCCACGTGATCCCGGGCGCCCATTCGAGGTCGAACACCGTCGGCTTCTCCTGGATCACCATCGCGAGCCGGTCGAGCCCGTAGGTGATCTCGGCCGGGATCAGGTCGAGCTCCATGCCGGCCACCTGCTGGAAGTAGGTGAACTGGGTGATCTCCATCCCGTCCGCCCAGACCTCCCAGCCGAGCCCCCAGGCGCCGACGGTCGGCTGCTCCCAGTCGTCCTCGACGAAGCGGATGTCGTGCTTCTCGGTCTCGAGCCCCATCGCCCGAAGCGAGTCGAGGTAGAGCTCGAGCACGTTGTCCGGCGTCGGCTTGAGCAGCACCTGGTACTGGAAGTAGTGCTGGAAGCGCATCGGGTTCTCGCCGTAGCGGCCGTCCAACGGGCGGATCACGGGCTCGAGGTAGCCGGTCTGCCACGGCTTCGGGCCGAGACTGCGGAGCAGCGTCGCCGGATTCATCGTTCCGGCCGCGACCTCGGTGTGGTACGGCGTCATCAGCGCGCAGCCGTAGTCGGCCCAGTACTGCTCGAGGGCGAGAATGATGTCCTGGTACGTTCGCCGCGCCATGAACGTTCATCGTACGGACCGCTGGCAGACGGCGTCGTTCACGTCGGAGGCGCTGCGCGGGAACCCACTCGGCGATCCGCACGTGCGGCCGCTGCACGTCTACGTGCCCGAAGACACATCGCGGCGCTACCCGTCGGTGTACGTGATCCAGGGCATGACAGGGATGGCGGACGCCTGGTTCAACGTCGAGCCATGGAGCCCCTCATACCCGGACCGGATCTCGGCGCTCGCCCCCGATGCCGTTGTCGTGCTGGTCGACGCTTTCACCGCCGTCGGCGGCTCGCAGTACGTCGACTCACCGGGGATCGGGAACTACCACACGTATCTCTGCGACGAGCTCGTCCCCTACGTCGACGCGAACTTCCCGACGTTGCCGGAGGCGAGACACCGCGGCATCCAGGGAAAATCCTCGGGCGGCTACGGCTCGATGATCTCGCCGCTCCTTCGCCCCGATCTCTTCGGCGGCCTCGCGACGCACGCCGGGGACGCGCTCTTCGAGGTCTGTTACGCGCGCGACTTCGCGCCCGCGGCCCGCGCCCTGCGCGAGCGCTATGGCGGCTCGTTCGACGCGTTCTGGGAGGACTTCCGCTCGGGCCGCCCCGTGCTCTCGTCACCGCACGACGAGTTGCTCGTGAACACGTACGCCATGTGCGCTGCGTACTCCGCGCGCAAGGACGGCACCGTCGACCTCCCGTTCGACATCGAGACCGGAGAGCGGATCCCGGAGGTCTGGGAGCGCTGGTTGCAGTTCGACCCGGTGCTGCTCGCGCGTCAGCCGGCGCACGCGGAGACGCTGCGCAACATGCAGGCGATCTGGATCGACTCCGGTCGTCATGACGATTACTTCCTCGACCTCGGCGCGACCGCGTTCCATCGCGAGGTCGTCGCCGCCGGAACGCCGGCCGAACGCGTGCACTTCGAGCTCTTCCCCGGCACGCACCGCGGGCTGACCTGGCGCTACCCGCTCTCGCTCTCGTTCCTGGTCGGTCGCCTCTCCATCACCTTGTAGTTCGGCTCCTCGAAACCGAACTTGCGATAGAGCGGGTGCATGTCCGTCGTGTGCAAGAGCCACTTCACGTTCGGGTACGGCCCGTTCTCGACCATCTCGCGCACGAGCTCCTCGCCGAGGCCGCGACCGCGGTACTCCTCCAGCACGTACACGTCGGCGAGATAGGCAAGTGCGAGCCCGTCCGTGAACGCGCGACAGAAACCGATCTGGCGGTCGCCCTCATAGAGCCCAACGACCCGCGCCGCCTCGTCGATCAGGCGGTCTTGCGTCTCGCGCGGCCTGCCCGCACCCCAGTACGACACCTCGCTGATGAACCGGTGCACTTCCTTACGGTCGATGCGATCCTTCGCATCGTCGAGCTCGATGCCGCCGGGGAGCGCACGGATCATTTGAGCAGGCGCTCCCGCGCGACCAGGCCGTCGCGCACGAGATAGACGGCGACGTGACGTTCTGGCTCGCCGCGCCCGGTCACGACCTCCTCTTGGACGACGAACTCGCCGACGACGGTTCGCGTGAGCGCTTCGACGCGAACGTCGGGCAGCTGCTCGAACATCGTCCCGTAGCGCGCCTGGAGCTCGTCACGGCCGCGGACCAACACCTCGTCGTGGCCGTTCTCGATCGTCGCGTCAGCTGCGTAGCAGGCGACGAACGCGTCGACGTCGTGCGCGTTCAGCGCGACGAGTAGACGGTCGATGACGTCGCTCACGCCGAGAGCGTCCTCAGACGAAAGCCTCCGTGCTCTTCGTAGGAGGAGGTGACGACCGAGAGCGCGTCGCGGCGCGCGCGGTCGGAGAGCTGCGCCGCCGGCGCGTCGGCGAGCGGCGTCGAGAGTAGGCGCTCGATCCCGGCGACGCCTTCCGGCGCGAGACGCAGCGAGCCCGCGGCATGCACGCCGCAGACCGCGCCGCCGGAGCGTGCCGAGAACCCGACGAGCGCGTCGTTCGAGCCGCACTCGACGCAGCTCGTGAGGTGCGGCAGGTACCCGGCGAGCCAGAGAAGCTTCAGCTGGAAGCTCAGGACGAGCGGGTCGACCGCCGGCCGTGTCTCCGCGCGCGGCGTCTCGTCGAGCAGGTCGAGGAACCGCGCGAGCGCTCCGAAGGCCCGCTCGTTCGCCTCCGGCTCGCCGAAGAGACGCAGCATCGCCTCGGCGCCGATCATCCCGACGTTCAGGCGATAGGTGTCCTCGCGCGTCACGTGGTGCGAGCGCAGGAGCTCGACGCCCGTGATCGTCTGCAGCTCTCCCCCGCCCTCGTGCAGCAGCAACTCGACGTGCGACAGCGGCTCGAGCCGGGCGCCGAAGCGCGACTTCGTCTTGCGGACGCCCTTCGCGATCGCGCCGATCCGGCCGCGGTTCGCCGTATAGAGGTGAAGGATCCGGTCGGCCTCGGAAAACCGCATCGAACGGAGCACGATCGCCTCCGTCTTGTAGGTCTTACTGGCCATTTCAGCCAGTGTAGAGCCCGCTCCGGGGAATCTCGATTCGGCTATCTGCGTTGTAAAACATATGACCAAGATTCGGATGTACACGACAACCTGGTGCGGCTACTGCGTGCGCGCCAAGGCACTGCTCGACGCGCGTGGGCTCGAGTACGAGGAGATCCAACTCGACGACGACGCGGGTTTCCGCGCCAAGCTGCACGAGCTCACGGGCGGCTGGACCGTCCCGCAGATCCTGATCGACGACCGACCGATCGGCGGCTATACGGAGCTCTGGCGCCTCGACCGCGAGGGCCGGCTCGACGAACTGCTCACCCCAGATGCGCCCCGCCCCGACTCCGACGAGCCCGGTGGCGTCAAGCCCGTGCCGGCTCCGCGGTAGACCTGGCAGGTCGGGCAGTACCACGTGCCGCGCCCGGCGACGCGGATCTTGTCGATCGGTGTGCCACAGCGCTCGCAGGGAAGCCCGGCGCGGCCGTAGACCTTGAACCTTTCCTGCGCCGTTCCGCTCGACCCGTCCGGCAGCTGATAGTCGCGGAGCGTCGAGCCGTGCCGGCGGACACCCGCCTGCAATGAGGCGCGGATGCCCTTGTGCACTGCCTTCACCTCGTCGGGCGTGAGCTCGCTCGCCGGCGTGAGCGGGTGGACCTGCGCGCGCCAGAGCGCCTCGTCGGCGTA
>JAOPYY010000076.1 GCA_025964395.1 Actinomycetes bacterium
GTGCGCTGGCGCCGGCTCGCCGCCGAGTCGGCGGTGCGTACGGGCGACCGCGTGCTCGACGCAGCGTGCGGCACGGGCGACCTCGCAATCGCGGATCTGAAGGCGGGCGCCGGCAAGGTCACCGGGCTCGACTTCAGCGCGAAGATGCTCGAGCGCGCGCGGGCGAAGCACACGGCAATCGAGTGGCTGCAGGGCGACATGCTTGCGTTGCCGTTCGCCGCCGAGACATTCGACGCAGCGACGGTCGGGTTCGGGGTGCGCAATGTCGAGGACCTGGCGCTCGGCCTGCGGGAGCTGCGGCGTGTGCTGCGTCCCGGCGGCCGGCTCGCGATCCTCGAGATCACGCAGCCGCGCGGCGCGCTGCGGCCGTTCTATTCGCTGTGGTTCGACCGCGTCGTTCCGTTGCTCGGCAAGGTGCTGCCCGGCGGCGACGCGTACACGTACCTGCCCGCGTCGGTGAAGCGGTTCCCGACCGCCGAGCGCCTCGCCGACATGCTCCGCGAAGCGGGCTTCAGCGACGTTCGCTTCAAGCTCATGGGGGGCTCAATCGTCGCCCTCCACACGGGACAAGCCTCGTGAGGCCAAGTCTGGTGTCAGACACGCGCACAGAAGTGCGCCCGAAGTGTCCCCAAGTTGTGACTTCGCCTGCACTCCCGACGGACACGTCTGGTGTCAGACACCCTGAATGGGCGCGCGCGTGAGCCAGCTGGCCCAGGTGCACGCCACGCCCGGTGTGGCGGGGTACATGGCGGAGGTCGAGGCCGGCCTCGCGCGTGCGGTCGCTGCGCGGCCCGGGCTCGCCCAGGAAGTCGCCGGCGAGGCGCTCGCGGCGGGCGGCAAGCGCCTGCGGCCGCTGCTCTGCTTCCTCACCGCGCCGGGCGAGCCGTCCGTTGCGGCGGGGGTGGCGGTCGAGATGGTGCACATGGCGACGCTCGTGCACGACGACCTCGTCGACGGTGCGCGTCTGCGCCGCGGCCTGCCCGCAGCGTGGTCCGTCTACGGCGCCGACGCCGCGAAGGCCGCCGGCGATTACCTCTTCGCGTGCGCGTTCGCGGTGCTCGCAGAGACCGGCGACGAGCGTGCCGTGTCGACGCTCGCGGACGCCGCGCTCGGGCTTGCGCGCGGCGAGGCGATGCAGAAGCTGCAGACCAACGATCCCGACACGCCGATCGACGCGTACCTCGAGCGCTGTGCTCTGAAGACGGGGAAGCTGATCGAAGCGGCGTGCCTGCTCGGCTCAGGCGGCGACGAGCGGCTGGGCGCGTACGGCGCCAACCTCGGCATCGCCTTCCAGATCGCCGACGACATCCTCGACTGCGCCGGGCAGACGCAGGAGACGGGAAAGATCCCCGGCACCGATCTGCGCGAAGGGACACCTACGATGCCGCTTCTCCTGGCTGCGCAGAGCGACGAGCTCGTGCGCGCCGCGCTCGCGGGCGGCGCGCTCGACGGCGCTCTCGTGCGAGTCGCAACGACCGACGCGATTGAGCGGTCGCGCGAAGCGGCCCTCGACTACGCTGCCCGCGCGAGGTCGTTCCTCGACTCGCATCCCCACCGGGAGGAGCTCGAAGCCTTGACGTACGCAGTGGTGGATCGCGCCGGTTGATCAAGCTAGGCCGCATCGGGTACGTGAACATGGCGCCCGTCTTCTTCCGGCTCGAGGCAGAGGTCGACGAGATCGTTGGCGTCCCTACCGAGCTCAACCGGCAGCTCGTTGCAGGCGAGCTGGACGTCGCGCCGATCTCGTCGATCGCGTACGCGCGCAACGCCGACACGTTGCGGTTGCTGCCGCGCCTCTGCGTCTCCAGCGACGGCGCAGTCGAGTCGATCCAGCTGATTTCCAAGGCACCGCTCGAGCGCATTCGCACGGTTGCAGTCACGCCCGAGTCGGCGACATCGGTCGTCCTGACACGCGTGCTCTTCCCGGACGCGGAGCAGGTGCCGCTTGGTGAGGACGCGGAGGCGAAGCTGCTGATCGGCGACGCGGCGCTCAGGTCGGCGTTCGAGGATCCGACCCCGCATCACGACCTCGGCCGGCTGTGGCAGGAGCGCACGGGCCTGCCGATGGTGTTCGCCGTGTGGGCGGCGCCCGAGCCCACGCACCCCGATTTGCCGGAGCTCGAGGAGGCACTCGTCAATTCGCTGCGCGCCGCGCGCGCGAACCCCGAGCAGCTGGCGCACGAATCGGCAGAGCGCTACGGCTACCCCGCCGGCTTCCTGGCGCGCTACTTCGAGAAGCTGCGCTACCGCTTTGGCCCGCGCGAGCGCGCGGGCCTCTTGACGTTCCTCGAGCTCGCGCGCGACGTCGGCGAGCTCGACGAGGTGCCGGAGCTCCGCTTCGTCACCGCGGGCGCGCCCGTCTAGGCCGGAGCGGGAGCGGGAGCGCGCCGTGCGGCGACGACGGTCGTCACCGGCAGGCCAAGGTGCGCGATGCGACTCGGCAGGTCCGCGTGCAGCCATCGTGAGACGCCGTGGGGCAGCGTCGAGACGATCACCTCGTGGAAGTCGCCCTCGCGGAGGGTCTCCTCGATTGCGTCCATCGGGTCGTGCCGGATCGAGACCGAGCCTTCCGTCGCCGTTCCGGCGACCTGGTCGATCAGGGGCAGCGCCAGCTCGAGAAGATGATCGCCCTCGATGTGGTGCCGTTCGCGCTCTGCCTCGGTCAGCTCGGCGTGCGCCGCCGGGTTCGGGATCAGGAGGTGGAAGCGCGCCGGGCCGCGTGCGACGCGTTCGCGGATCGCGTCGAGAAGCGCCGGAGTGGCGGCGGTCGTGCGCGCCACGACGAGCACCTGCGCATGCGGCGCCGCTTCGAGCGCCTTCGTCTCGGTCGCGTCCTTCCGCGTGATGCTCAGGTACACGACAACCACCAGGATCGCCACGAGGAAGATGATGCTCGTCACTGTTGTGCCGAGACCGAGGCCTCCGACTGAGCGATCCTGAGACAGCAGGTCGCCGAGCGATGCACCCAGCGGGCGCGTGAGGATGTAGGCGATCCAGAACGCGAGGACGGCGTTCAGCTTGAAGCGGTAATGCGCGACCCCGACGGCAGCGATGATCGCGGCGAAGAGGACCGCCGACCACGCATAACCGACCGCGAGCCGCTCCGCCGTCAGGTCGCCGGCAGCGGTGCCGAGCGCGAACGTGAAGAGGACTGCGAGCCAGTAGAAGGCCTCGCGCTTCGTCGTGTAGATCGTGTGGATCGAGAGTGTGCGCTCACTCGCGTACCAGACTGCGAACACGAATGCGAGCACGATGCTGAAGACGATTGTCGTCGTGACGAGCGAGACGCCGAAGTTGTCGGTCAGGTTGTCGGTGATCTGGGTGCCGACGACGCTGATCAGTACGATCCCGAGCCAGTAGATCCCCGGCACGTACTTGCGCACCCTGAACTGGAAGATCAGCGTCACGATCAGCAGGCTGCCGGTGATGAACGTCGTCTTCGTCAGACCGAGGTTCAGGTTGGTCGCGAGGTAGTCCGAGGCCGTCTCGCCAACCGTCGTGCACAGGACCTTGATGATCCAGAAGTACAGCGTGACTTCTGGGACTTTGTTCAGCATCTGCCGGCGCAACGACGGCGCCGCGCTCGGCTCGGGGATCTGTTGTGCTTCGGCGACCATGAACGCAGAAGGCAAGCAGCGATCGTCTGAAGGGCGCCTGAACGGCGCCTCTGCGTCGGCTAAGAGTTAGGAGAACGCACGCGCGGGTATGTCCGTCGCATGCGGCGGAGGGGTCTGCTCGTCACGCTCGGCGCCGGCTTTGCCGCGCTCGTCCCGCCCGCCTTTGCGTTTGCGCCGTTCGAGACCTACCCGGTGGGTGCCGAGGGCCAGGCGGTTGCGATCGCGGACGTCACGGGTGACAAGCACAACGACGTGCTGATGACCGATCAGACGCGGCTCTTCGTCTTCCGCGCCAACGCGAACGGCAAGCTCGCCAAGCCTGTCGTGTACCCCACCGCAGGCCCGGGGTCGAACGAGTGGAACGGCGACCTCGCCGTCGCGGATCTGAACGGGGATGGCCGTCTCGACGCCGCAGTCGCGGACAAGGCCGGCGTTCAGATCTTCCTGCAACGGGGTGGGCGATTCGCCGCACCCAAGACGATTGCGCTGCCGTTCATCGGGGCTTCGATCGCAGCCGCCGACGTCGACGGCGACCGTCGTCCCGACCTCGTCGTGAGCGGCCGGAGCGATCAGGACTCGTCGATCGTCGGGCTGTACCTGCTCTCGAACCGCCGGTCGGGCTGGCACCTGCAGAAGCTCGATGCGCGCTGGTTCTCGTCGATCCGCCTCGTCGACATCACCGGAGACGGCAAGCTCGACATCGTCCCGCTTCCGCCCGGCAACGTCGTGCCGCCGTCCGTCCGGCTCTATCTCGGCAACGGTCGCGGCGGCTTCACCCAGCGCGACCTTCAGGTCGGGACGGAGAACACGGATGCACCGGCCGCGCTCGTGGCCGGAGACGTGACCGGCGACCGCAGGAACGATCTCGTGTTCGTCAACGAGGCGAACAAGCCCTGGAGCCATCTGGCGGTGATGTCGGGTGGGCCGGGCGGGGACTTCGCCGCCCCAAAGGTCTATCCGTCGCTCGACATGGCCAGCGCGGTCGCGGTGGCAGACCTCAACGGTGACCACCGAAACGACGTCGTCGTGCTGCACGGCTTCAAGAAGCTCGGGGTCTACTACCAGTCGAAGGACGGAACGCTCGCTGCGGAGCAGTTGACCGACCTCCCGTACAGCACGCGCTATGACCCCAACGGCGTCGCCGTCGGGAAGATCGGCCCCGGCGCGCACCCGGACGTCGCGATCGCCGACAACGGCTACACCAAGGGTCTCGTCGTCGTTCGGCAGCCCTAGATGGTGAGCGCCGCGGGCCGCTCGGCGCGGCGATACTCGACCGTGTAGCCGAGCTTGCGCGGCACGGCCAGCAGGCCCTCGAGGTCGAGCTCGATCGTGGCGCCGGCCTTCTGCGTCACCTCGTCCTCGATCGGCAGGTCGAAGTCATCCGCGCCGTAGTCGAGCGCGCGGAACGCCTCCGCGTTCTGCGTCAGCACCGACGTGCGCACGTGCTTGACGTTGTCGAGGAAGATCCGCGAGAGGGCGATGTGCCGCCAGTACTCGCGCGGCGAGATCTCGACGCCGGCGAACTCGGTGCCATACGGCTTGTACGTCCAGCAGAGGAACGAGAACAGGCCGTGAAGATTTTCGGCAATACACTCGTCCTGGAAGTCGCGCGTGCGCCTTAGGTGCTCGAGCCGCTCGTCGAGCGTCTCGTCGAAGCCGATCACCATCGTCGCCGTCGTCTTCAGCCCGGCCTCGACGATCGCGCGCTGTGCTTCGAAGTACTCACGCACCGTGTACTTGAACTTCGCGTGCCGCTTGCGGAAGTCCTCGGTGAGAATCTCGCTGCCGCCGCCGGTGATCCAGTGCACGCCCGCATCGCGCAGCCGCACGGCCGCTTCGGCGTGCGTGAGGTTCGCGCGGTCGGCGAGGTAGATGAACTCGGCGATCGTCAGCGCGTAGAACTCGACGCGGTCGCCGTAGCGCGCGCGCACCGCGGCGAACAGGTCGCAATAGAAGTCGAGCGGCAGCTTGGGGTTGAACCCGCCGTTGAACGCGACGAGGTCGCCGCCCACCTCGAGCAGGTCGTCGATCTTCGCAAACACGTCCTTGCGGCTGAGCACGTAGCCGCCTTCCTGGTTCGGCAGCACGTAGAACGCGCAGTAGTCGCACTGCGCGACGCACACGTTCGTGTAGTTGATGATCCGCATCACCATGTAGGTCGCGTGATTCGGCTCGTGCCAGCGGTGGCGCACCTCTTGCGCGAGCCGCTGCAGCTCTTCGTCCGACGCGTCGTTCCAGAGCGTGCGCGCCTCGTCGACGGTGATGCGGCCGCTCACGCCGGGACGGCTTCCTCGACCGTGACTTCCTCGGGCGCGAGCGTGTCCATGAACGAGCTGACCGAGAACACCGCATTGCCCGCGCCCGCGACGCCGTAGCCGGGCGGCGGCTTGAGACCGTGCTTCTCGAGCGTTTCGCGGTAGGCCTCGAGCAGGCGAATGTGGTACTCGAGCGGCGCGCCGTTCGGGTTGTCGCGGCCGAGCGGTGTCGTCGGCTCGGGGCACCACGTCGTGAAGCGCGGCGTGATCCCGCGGCTCATGAAGAAGTCGAGCCCTTCGGTTGTCGACGCGATCGCTTCGTCGACCGTCGCGAAGCCGAACGGCTTCGCCATCTCGACGCCGGCGACGAAGTTCGGGATCACGAAGCGCGCGCCGAACACATCGGCCGCGTCGAAGATCCGCCGATGCCACTCCTCGCGGCCGACGTAGCGCTCCTTGCCGGGCGAGATGATCTCGAACAGGCGCTTGTCCCAGACCTCGTAGTTCGGGTGGTAGATCGTGATCCCGTAATCCTTGTAGCGCTGGACGTCTGCCTTCGGCAATGCCTGGGCGACGACCTTGCCGATCCAGCGGTTCGGGAAGCGCTCCTCGATCGCCTGCGCGTAGCGGCCGTAGAAGTCCGCCTCGGCGAGCCCGTCGACGGTGCTCGTGACCGAGCCGCCGGTGAGTGTGTACGCCTTCGAGATCTTGTCCGTGTCGTAGCGGTCGATGATCGCGAGCGCCTCGAGCACGTCGTCGACCGGCTTGACGCCGGTGTACGGGCGGCCTTCTTTCTTGTGCTGGCGCCAGTTGTGGTTGATGTCGCAGAACTGGCACTCCTCTTTCGCGCCGAAGTACTGGCACAGGCGGAGCACGGTCAGATAGATCAGGTAGCCCCACTGGATCGTCGGCGCGGTCTCCATCACCGTCTTGCCGTTCTCGAGCTCATGGCGGTAGTACTCGGGCATCGGCGGCAGACCGACGTCGGCGATCACGCGTCCTTCGAGCGAGAGCTTCAGCCCGACCTCGCCGCGTGCGATGCGGTACGGCGAGTCGGGGTTTACGCGCACGGAGACGATCGTGCGGCGGAGGTCGTACGGTCCCCCGGTCAAGGCGATCTCCTCCGGCGGACGGCGGAGCGCGGCCTCGCCGAGCTGCGTCAGCGGCTTCTGGTCGAACGAGAAGATGAAGTACGACTTCGGCTTGATCTCGCCCTCGAGGTTGTCGCTCAGGGCCGACGTGTCGAAATCGATCCCCGTGCGCAGCAGGTCTTCCTTGAGCACCGCCTCCGGCGGGATGTGCGCAAAGCGCTCCATCAGCCCTTCCACGAGATGGGTGCGGGTGCTCACACCGGCAAACTAGCGACCCGGCGAGCCTCTCGGGCCGTGGGTGGGGCCGCTGTGCCTGGCACCGCGTGTCCCGGCGCCAGGCACGAGCGCGATCTCAGCCGTAGCCCCCGCCGCCACCACCGCTCGTGGTCGTCGGCGTGGTCGTTGTCCCCCCGGCGGGCGCCACCTTGTTGCCGGCCGGCGAGACGGCCCACCACTTGGCTCCAAAGCCGGTGAAACCTTCGCCCTTGACCTGGCCCGCCTTCTTGTCCTCGGCGAAGAAGTACAGCGGGTGGCCGTGGTAGGTCACCTGAAGCTTGCCGTCGCTGCGACGTGTGGTGCCGAGCATCGTCATTGCGACTCCGGCGCCCGCCTTGGCGGCGCCGGTCGTGATGAGCGGCGGCCAGAACGTCGCGCATTGGCCGCTGCACTTGCTCTTCGTGCCCTTGTCGAGAGCGAAGAGATAGAGCGTCTTGCCGTTCGCGCCGACGAGGATCTTCCCGAGCGATGTCGAGCGAACCTTGACGACCGCGTTGGAACCGCCGGCCGCAACTGCACTCCCGGTGAGAGCGCAGGCGACGACGACAGCCGCGAGTACGCGAATCAGGCGCATGACTACCTCCTGAGTTGTTGTTCGCCTGCCTCGAAGGAGATACGCGCCGCACGCGCTTGCGGATTGCGGCGCGCCGGCCGTAGCCGGCGCGCCGCTTCCCGTTCGCTAGTGGTGCTTCTTGCCGCTGATCGAGGTGAGCGTGTTGGTGCCGCTCACGAGCGAGCAGTGGATCTGCGCGACATCGCCAGTCTTGAAATTGGCGTTCACGTCCGCGGACTTGTCCGCGGGGATCGCGCAGGTGAGCCCTGCGACCGTGATCGAGCTCGTCGAGAGCGCCGAAACGGTGCCGTGCGCCTCGCTCTTTTCGGGCGTCGTCTTCGTGGGCTTGCACGAACCGGCGCCGAGCTCGACGGCTGCGCCGCCGCTGGTGCCGCCGCCCAGCTTGCCGTCCGTGAAGCCGGACGTCGCTGAGAACGTGGCCGACAGGTTGGCGACCAGCTTGCCGTTCGGCTGATGTGCCTTCCCGACTGCGAGGCCTGCGATCGTGCCGCCGCTGTAGACGGCCGAGTAGCTCGCGTCGGTGTTCTTGCCGCCGGCGACGTCGATCGAGAGGCGTCCGTCAACGGTGCCGACGTTGTCGGTCGTGTTGACGACGCTCCTCGCCCGCAGCGTGATCGGGCCGGTGAGGTCCGGGTCGCCCGCCGCGACTCCGGTGTACTTGCCGTCTGTGACGACGATCGTCTTGCCGTCGGTCGTGGTGCACGTCCGGCTGGACGTGCTCGAGCCGGTCGCGCTGAATGTTCCCGCGACGGCCTTGGCACTCTTAGCGCCCTCGATCCCGTGAGCAACCGCAAAGCTCGTCGCAACGAGCGCAACGAGCACCACTGCGGCGAATGTCAACTTGCGCATTGAGTCCCTCCTAATTGACTGGCAACGCCCGAACCTTCACTGGCCGCGGTACGCGGGGCGCAAGCGCTGCGTAAACCGAAGGTAAGGCCGAAGCATCGGCTACGCTCGGTCGCGGGTCATGCTTCGCCGCGCCGCCGCAATCTGCCTGCTTATGGCGATTTTCGCCGTGCCTGCGCACGCGCAGGGAACGCCGCTGATGCCGGGCGTGACGTATGAGAAGACCGTCGAGTTCACGCCGCACGGCGCCGTCGTCATCCACGTCCTGACTGCGCCGCGGCCGGGCGACCAGAACGGTCTCTACCAACTCGCTCCGGTCCTTGCGAAGGGGACGGTGCTCGGTGGCAAGCAGCGTGTGACGCAGATGGAGAAGGACATCTCGAACCAGGCGACCGTCGCGGGCATCAACGGCGATCTCTTCAACGCGACCGACGGTCACCCGGCAGGCGTCTTCATGCAGGGCGGCCTGCTTCAGCACCCGCCGCTCAGCACGCGCTCGTCGATCGGCGTCGATTCCGCGGGTGCGTTGCACGTCGACCGCGTCAAGTTCTTCGGCACGTGGCGCGGCACCGGCCAGCGCCGGCCGTTGAGCGGGCTCAACGACGTGCCGAAGGCGGGTCAGGTGATGCTCTTCACGCCCGCGTTCGGCGCCAGGACGCCGCTCGTTCCAGGGGCGGCCGAGGTTGTGCTGCAGCCGTTCCCTGCCGCTGCGCCGAACACCGACCTGGTGGCGACCGTGACGGCGACCGCGGTCGGAGGCGGGACCGCGATCCCCACCGACGGCGCCGTGATCATGGCCGCCGGCGCGTCGATCGCCGCGACGCTGCAGGCGGAAGCGCCGGTCGGCACACCGTTGACGACGCGCCTGATCCTGCAGCCCGCGTGGACCGGCGTCGTCTCGGCGCTCGGCGGCGGGCCGGTGCTCGTTCGGAACGGCAAGCCGATCTTCCGCTCGCTCGAGGACTTCACGAACGATCAGATCAACCAGCGCGACCCGCGCGCCGGCGTCGGCCAGCTCGCGGACGGCCGCATCATCCTCGTCGCGGTCGACGGCAACCAGCCCGGCTACAGCGTCGGGCTCACGAGCTTCGAGCTCGCACAGGCGCTTGCGCGTCTCGGTGCCGTTACTGCGTCCGCGGTCGACTCGGGTGGCTCGGTCACCGTTGCGTTCGACGGCCAGCTGCTCAACCGGCCGAGCGACGCCGGCGGCGAGCGTCTCGTCAAGGAAGCGCTGCTGATCCAGTACTTCGGCGTGTACGCCGCACCGCCGCCGCTCACGCTCGTCAACGGCGATCCGGGCAAGGGCACGCAGTCGCTCTCGTACAAGATCGTTCGCCCGTCGAAGGTGACGGCGCAGTTGATCGGTCCCGACAACGTCGCGCGGCCGCTCGAGACGAACGTGCAGCACGATCCCGGTTCGTACCCGTTTACGTTCTCGGCGTTCGACGTCGAAGGCAACTGGCACTGGAACGTCACCGCGACGGACGATCTCGGCCGCACGTCGACGATCGACCGTCAGTTCCGGTACGACACGACGCTGCGCGGCGTCAGCGCGCCGAAGCTCTCAGTCGGGCAGGCGACGATCCGCTTCACGCTCTCGCGTCCCGCAAGCGTTCGCTTGCGCATCGAGACGCAGAACGGCGTCGTCGTCCGCACGCTTCCGGCGGTCCCGTTGCAGACCGGCGCGCGGTCGGTCGTGTGGGACGGGGCCCTCCCGCAGGGCACGAAGGCGTACGGCGGGACGTTCGTGGCCCACGTGTTCGCGACGAGCAACGTGGGCACGTCCGACATCGCTGTTCCGTTCGCTTTCAGACGCAGCTAGTTACAGTCACGGGCTATGACCTCCTGGCTTGCCCACTACGGCGTCGCGGCGATCTTCGTGCTGATGCTGATCGACGCGGTGTTCCCCGCGGCGAGCGAGCTGGTGATGGTCTACGGCGGCGCGCTCGCATCGGGAGCGCTCACGCACCGCGTCGACGTCTTCGGCTGGCACGGCACGGGCTTCTCCGCCTACGTTGCCGTCGTTCTGGCCGGGGTGGTCGGCTACCAGCTCGGGGCGATCCTCGGCTGGTGGATCGGAGACCGTGGGGGGCGCGGGTTCCTCGAGCGGCGCGGCAAGTGGTTCCACCTGACGCACGACCGGCTCGAACGGGCCGAACGCTGGTTCGAGCGCTGGGACGCGTGGGCCGTGTTCGTCGGACGGATCACGCCGGTCGCCCGGTCGTTCGTCTCGATCCCCGCAGGTGTGTTCGAGAGCCCGTTCGCCCGCT
>JAOPYY010000007.1 GCA_025964395.1 Actinomycetes bacterium
GGGTTCCTCAGCGGACCTGCTCCCTTCGCCAGCCTTCGATTCGCGCATGGTCGCCCGAGAGCAGCACGTCGGGCACCCGCCAGCCGCGGTATTCCGCGGGCCGCGTGTAGTGAGGGTACTCAAGCCCACCACCTAACTCGTCGGAGAACGATTCGATCTCGCCCGATCCCTCGGCCAGAGCGCCTGGAAGACGCCGCGCGATCGCGTCGACGAGCACCATCGCGGGCAGGTCGCCGTTCGAGAGGACATACGGCCCGATCGAGATCGCGTCCGTCGAGAGATGTTCGACAATCCGCTCGTCGAACCCCTCGAAGCGCGCCGAGAGCAAGGTCACGTGCTCGAGTTGTGAGAGCTCCTCGACGACCTTCTGGGTCAGCTGGCGGCCCTTGGGGCTGAGCGCGATCACGGGATGCGCCGGACGGTCGCCATAGACGGCGTCGAGTGCCTCGGCGACCACGTCGACGCGCAGCACCATCCCCGCCCCGCCCCCGTACGGCTCGTCGTCGACCTGGCCGTTCTTCAGCGGGGTCAGGTCGCGATACGAGAAGAGGCGCAGGTCGAGCTCGTTGCCGAGCACGGTCGCAACGGGGCGCTGCTCTGTCAGCCACGCGAACGCGTGCGGCACGAGCGTGAAGACGTCGAGCTGCATCAGTCGTTCACCGTGAATCCTTCGGCGACGACGATCTGGCCCGCGTTCAGGTCGACGCTGCGCACGCAGTCCTCGATCATCGGCAGCAAGACGCCGCTGTCGAGCTCGAGCACGTCGTTCGCGATGCCGGTCGTCACGGACTTGACGCTTCCGAGCTCGCGGCCGTTCTCCTCTATGACGGGGAGGCCGACGAGCTCGAAGGCGTAGTACTCGTCCTCCTCCGTCGGCGGCAGTGCGTCGCGCTCGACTTCGATCAGCGCGCCGCGCTCGACGGCGCGGTCGAGCTTGACGATCGGCCGTCCCGACGAACGGCGCGCGGCGACAACCTCGACCGGTGTGCCACCGGCGAGGAACGTCGAACCGACCTTCCACCAGCGGTCGTCGGCGCTCGGCTGCTCGATGAAGAACGCCCCGTCGATGCCGTGCGGCTTGCCGACCCTGCCGATCTGGACTCTCATGTGCGTCGTCCCTCGAGGGCCGCGATTGCCTCCTCGCGGGACACAGCGACGAGCAAGTTCTCGTCGATGAACGCGTGCGCGTCCTCCCAGTCGGCGGCGCGGAGCTCGCGAACTGCGCGCTCGATGTCGAACGGCGTCTTGCGGAAGGTCGGCTCGCCGTCCTCGACGAGCGTCCAGAACGCGGCGACCTCGCTCTCATACGCCATGCCGACAGAACCTGCGTTGATCACACGGAGGTCGCCGATGCGTCGGTCGAACTGGTGATGCGTGTGGCCGATCACGAAGGTGCCCGAAGCGCCGAACGCGCGGAGCACAGCCTCGTCGGGCGTTGCTGCCGTCGTGATCGGGTTGTTGTCGGTCGGCGTCGCGTGGCAATAGGTGACACCGTCGAGGACCGCGGTCAGCGGGAGCGCCGCAAAGCGCGGATCGCTCTCGTCAGCGTTCCCTCGGATCAGCGTCGCCTCGACCGACCCGATGAGCTCGACCGTCGCTTCCGCGAAGGGCCCTCCGAGAAAGTCGCCGCCGAAGACGATCGCGTCCGCGTCGACCTCCGCCAGCACCGCTTCGAGGGCCCACGGCATCGCATGGACGTCGTACAGCGCAGCGACGCGCATCTATTCGGGATCGGCGATCTCGACCATCACGCGGCGGCCCTCGCGCGCCGCGCTCGCGCGCACGAGCGTTCGCAGCGCGCGGGCGATCCTGCCCTGCCGCCCGATCACCTTCCCGACGTCGTCGGCCGCAACATGCAGCACGAGGACGAGAGCGCCGTCGCGCTCTTCGGTGTCCACGCGCACGGCGCCGGGGTCGTCGACGAGCTCGCGCGCGAGATACGCGAGCAGCTCCGCCATTACTTCTCGATGCCGGAGATCTTGATCAGCTTCGCGACAGCTTCGGTGGGCTGTGCGCCCTTGCCGAGCCAGTCCTTGACCTTCGTCTCGTCGAGCTCGATCGTCGACGGGTCGGTCTGCGGGTTGTAGCGCCCGACGATCTCGAGGAACCGCCCGTCACGCGGCGCACGCGAATCCGCGGCGACGACGCGATAGATCGGGTTCTTCTTCGAGCCGATGCGGGTGAGTCTGAGCTTGACAGCCATTCGTTTCCTTTACTTCCGTCCGGCCTTCTTCTTCTTGCGCTTCTCGCCCGTCTTCCGCGCTTCGGAAAGATGCGCTTGCGCGCACGAGCGTTCGCAGCGCGCGGGCGATCCTGCCCTGCCGCCCGATCACCTTGCCCACGTCGTCGGCCGCAACGTGCAGCACGAGGACGAGAGCGCCGTCGCGCTCTTCGGTGTCCACGCGCACGGCGTCGGGATCGTCGACGAGCTCGCGCGCGAGATACGCGAGCAATTCGGCCATCGCGCGCTACTTCTCGATGCCGGAGATCTTGATCAGCTTCGCGACCGCTTCGGTGGGCTGTGCGCCCTTGCCGAGCCAGTCCTTGACCTTCGTCTCGTCGAGCTCGATCGTCGACGGATCGGTCTGCGGGTTGTAACGGCCCACGATCTCGAGGAAGCGCCCGTCACGCGGCGCACGCGAGTCCGCGGCGACGACGCGATAGATCGGGTTCTTCTTCGAGCCAATGCGGGTCAGTCTGAGCTTGACAGCCATTCGTTTCCTTT
>JAOPYY010000092.1 GCA_025964395.1 Actinomycetes bacterium
CTGCCGGAAGACGTGCGGAAGGCCGCCGACCGCGAACTCGGCCGGCTCGAAAAGCTGCCACCGGCCGCCGCCGAGTACGGCGTGATCCGCACCTACCTCGAGTGGATCCTCACGCTGCCCTGGCGCACGTTCACCGACGACAACCTCGACCTCGACCACGCGCGCAAGGTGCTCGACACCGATCACTTCGACCTCGAGAAGGTGAAGGACCGGATCATCGAATACCTCGCCGTCGCAAAGCTGCGCAACGAGATCTCCGGCCAGATCCTGTGCTTCGTCGGCCCGCCGGGCGTCGGCAAGACCTCGCTCGGGCACTCGATCGCGAATGCACTCGGGCGGAAGTTCGTGCGGCTGTCGGTCGGCGGCGTGCGCGATGAATCGGAGATCCGCGGTCACCGTCGCACCTACATCGGTTCGATGCCGGGCTCGATCATCCGTTCGCTGCGCGACGCGGAGTCGTCGAACCCGCTGATGCTGATCGACGAGATCGACAAGATGGGCGCCGACTGGCGCGGCGACCCCGCGAGCGCGATGCTCGAGGTGCTCGACCCCGAGCAGAACCGCACATTCCGCGACCACTATCTCGACCTGCCGTTCGACCTGTCGAAGGTGCTGTTCATCTGCACCGCGAACACGCTCGACACGATCCCGGGCGCGCTGCTCGACCGCATGGACGTGATCTCGCTCTCGGGCTACACCGAAGACGAGAAGCTCGGCATCGCGAAGAAATACCTGCTTCCGAAGCAGCTCGGCCAGCACGGGCTCACGCGCTCGCAGCTGACGCTCTCCGACAAAGTGCTGCGCACGATCATCCGCGAATACACGCGTGAGGCGGGCGTGCGCAACCTCGAACGCCGGATCGCGGACGTGTGCCGCAAAGCCGCAACTCAGATTGCAAAGGGAAAGGCGCAGAAGCCGCGCGTCGACGAGGTGCGGCTTCGTGAGTGGCTCGGGCCGCGCCGCTTCTCGGGAGAGGTGCGCAAGCGCGTCTCAGTCCCGGGCGTTGCGACCGGGCTGGCGTACACCACCGTCGGCGGTGACGTGCTCTTCATCGAGGCGACCGCCTACTCGGGCAAGGGGCGCCTGACGATCACCGGGCAACTCGGCGAAGTGATGCAGGAGTCGGCCCAGGCGGCGCTCTCATGGGTGCGCTCGCACACGGAAGAGATGGGCCTCGCGGACGACTGGTTCTCGACACACGACGTGCACATCCACGTCCCGGCCGGCGCGGTGCCGAAGGACGGGCCGTCGGCTGGTGTGACGATGGCGACCGCCATTGCCTCGCTCGTGCGTAACGAGCCCGTAGCGGCCGACGTCGGCATGACGGGCGAGATCACGCTCACCGGACAGGTGCTGCCGATCGGCGGCCTGCGCGAAAAGTCGCTCGCCGCGCAGCGCGCGGGGCTGAAGCGCGTGATCTTCCCGCGCGAGAACGAGCCCGACCTCGACGACCTTCCGCCCGAGACGCGCAAGGCGCTCGAGTTCATCCCGGTCGACCGCATCCAGGAAGTGTTCGAGGCCGCGTTCACCGGCAAGCGCCGCACACGCCCGCAAAGCGCACAGAGCATCGAGCGGCAGGCGGCGAGCGGCCGCTAGCGCCGCACGAAGCTCGTCACGAGCTGCGTGCAGAATCCTGAGCCGTCGGACGACTTGCGGCGGCAGAGCAATAGGTACTCGCGCTTCCCGCTGAGCACGAACGTGTACTCGTCGACCAGGGCGCCCGCCGTCACGTCATAGGCATGCGAGCGCGCACCGTCCGCGGTGACCGTCCGCTGGCCACTCAACTTCCCGCCGGTCTGGTGCGCGATGTCCTGCATCCGGGAGCGCAGCTCGGTTGCGACACGACCGAAGAGCTTCGCGTCATACGTCTTCTGCAATGGGAAGGTCGCGACCTGCACGAGCTCCGCAGCTTGGAGATCTGCGCCTTGGAGATCCGTGCCTTGGATCGCTGTGACGCGGTCCTTCGCGCGCTCGACCTTCCACCCGGCGGGCGCCCGGAAGATGAATCCTGTTCCGGCGACCGTCTGCGAGTGACTTTGGCTCTTAGCCGCGGTCGACCCCCCGCACGCTGGTAGACCTAACGCTGCGAGAATCACCGAGACAGACAGGAGCGTCTGTTTGCATCGGAGTCTCCGGGGTATCAGGCGCGCGGTAACGAGGCGAAAGGATTCAGCGAGCATGGCCAAAACGAGAGACAAGGTCTACGACGCAGCAGAGAACGTCAAACCCTACGTTGAGCGGGCGATGTCGGACGAAAAGCTCCGGGATGACGTGATGAGTGCGTTCTCGACCGCGAAGGAGCTCTATAGCGAGCTGATCGGCGGACGCGGTGCGGTCACCTTGGCCACGCGCGTTGCGACCGATGAGGAGATCCGCGACAAGCTGAAGGACGCGGTCGAGGATCTTCGCAACGCCGCCGACCGGCTGCAGGGCAGGAAGTCGCACAGCGGGCGCAACACCACGCTGCTCGTGGCAGGCATCGCCCTCGGCATCCTCTTCAACCCGGTCACAGGCCCCGAGACCCGCAAGTGGGTCAAGGAGATGATCGGCAGCGACGACGAGTTCGGCGGCGACTACTCGTCGAACAACGGCGGCAAGAACTAACTAGAGCCGCCTACCCCCGCCCGAGGTCCTTGGTCGGCGCCGGCTGCGTCGGCACGAGGGTCTGCATCAGCGCTGACGGCTTGAGTGGCGTCAGCGCGCGCTCGAGCGAGGCCGGGTCGAGGCCGTCGGCGGTCGAGATGTCGGTCATCCCGAGCAGGATCGCGCCGGGCTCCGGCGCCGCCGGCCCGCCGGGGATCGCCGGCGCCCACCCGGCGGCGACCGGGAACGGCAGGTCCTTCTGGTGGAGCCAGGCGTCGAGGTACGGCGTCGGGTCGACGGCACCGTCGTAGCCGAGGTAGAGGAACGACACCGGGTGCACCTCGAAGTGCAGGTGGTACGGCGTGCCTTCGGCGTCGCCCGTGCGCCCCATGAACCCGATCACCTCGCCGGCCTTGACGCGCGCGCCGTTCACCGCGGCGGTCGAGAACGCGGAGAGGTGCGCGTAGTAGAACTGGTTGCCCTGTCCGTCCAGCAGCCACAGGCGGTTGCCACCGACCTTGTTCCAGCCGACGGAGAAGACCGTTCCGTCGGTGACCGCGACGAGCGGCTGCCCGAGCTGGCCGAAGATGTCGTCGCCGTGGTGGTACGAGACATCCGAGCGGGCGGCGCCGAACGTGTCGATGTACGACGACGGGCCGTAGACGGGGAAGACGTAGTGCCCGGCCGTCAGCTTCGGATGGACCTTCAGCGGGCCGCCCGCGCTCTTTGACCCGCCGCTGCGCGCCCGGTCCCGTGGTGCGTCGCCGCTCGCGACGTCGGGCGTCGTCGTCACCGGCAGCGTGCCGGTCGAGGTCGACGTCGTCGACGGCGCCGCCGGCGGCGCCGTCTGCGCTGCGGCGTCCGCGTAGCCGACCTGAATCTCGCTGTTCGCGGGCAGTCCGCCGTGATCGGCCGTCAGGTGCACGTCGATCTCCGTGATGAAGCCGCGGTAGCCCTTCGCGCCGCCGGGGGCGCTCTGGTCGACCGCCACGCTGCCGACTGTCAGCTGGCCCCAGTTGCCGAGCGTCACCTTGGTCGCCGTCCCCGCCGTCAACGGCACCGGCTGGCCGTTGACCTTCAGGTTCGTGACGCTGCTGCCGTTCACGTTGCCGCCGGCGCCGGAGTAGCCGGTTCCCGCCGACGCACGCGCCGTCACCCCGTCGGCGGTGATCTCACCCTTGAAGAGCGAGAGTGCGGTGACGACGCTCTCGGCGCGCGCGGAGGCATAGCCCTTGACCTCGGTGCCGGCGCTCGCGGTGGACGAATCGGCCGCGACGACCGAGCCGTCGGAGGGATAGGCGAACTTCTCGATCGCGGGCGCGCCGTTCGGCGGCGAGACGACCGATGTCGTGGCTGTGCCACTCTGGTTCGGCACCGAGACCTTGATGCCCCACGCCGTCGCGGCGGCGCCCGGCGTGCGCGCGGGGCCCTCCGCACCGGCCGGGCCGATGACGAGGAGCGTGACGAGGAGGAGCAGGGCGAGACGACGGCGCACCGTCAGCCCATTCTGACAGGCCGGTCAGCGGTCCTTGCGCGCGACGATCTGGACCCGGAACTCGTCCCATGTCAGTTCGGTCGTGCCGTGACCTCCGAAGACCTGCCGCTCGCCGAAGCCGGCCCGCTGCAGAAGCTCGCCGTACTCGGCGACGGTGTAGAGGCGATGGTCGAAGGCGAGCTCTCGCTTCTTCCCGTCCTTCAAGAACGTCCAGTACGCCTGCGAACGACCGGTGACGATGTCGTGGATGCGCTTCTCGAGCAGCAGCGTGCCGTTCGCGAGCTCGCTCCAGCCCTGGTGCTGGAGGCCGCGCAGGAGCGCCGCCTGATTCGCCGTGTCGAGGATGAACACGCCGCCCGACCTCAGCACCCGCGCCACCTCCGCGAGCGCGCGCTCGTCCTCGGCCTGCGTGTCGAAGTAGCCGAACGCCGTCCACATGTTGATCACCGCGTCGAACGAGCCGTCCCCCCAGGGCAGCTCGCGCATGTCCCCCTGGCGGAAGTCGAGCTCCGGCGCGGCCGCGCGAGCTACCTCGAGCACGCGATTCGAGACGTCGAGCCCCGCGATGTCGAACCCCTGCTCGGCGAGCGGGATCGAGATGCGACCGGTGCCGCACGCGAGATCGAGTACGCGCGCGCCCGGTTCGAGGTGCGAGGCGACGAAGGCGGTTTCGCGCTCGGCCCGCTCGGGATCGCGGGTCGTGGCCATCAGCAGCCACTCCTCTGTCTCGAAGAACGACTCGTACCAGCGCGGGTCGACTGTCACTGCGGGTCTCAGGGTCTAGCCGAGTTGCTTGCGGGCGAACTCGCGGAAGCGCTCGCGGGCCTCGTCGTCCGGGCCTATCTGCTCGTCGTCCGCGTAGCGCGGATCGGCGGCCACCTCTTCGGCGACGGCGCGCAGCTCGTTCACGACTGCTTGCTCGTGCCGTGGGTCGCGCAGCAGCGCCTCGATCCACGTCTCCGTACCGTCGTACTCCGGCACGTCGTGCTCCACGAGCAGCTGGCCGAGCAGGATCCCGACGCGGATGTACGCGAACGTGCGGAACGCGAGGATCTTGTGCGGGGACGAGACGAGCTCGTCGATCTCGGGATGCATCGCCTGCAGCGCACCGACGATCGAGCCGATCGGCTCGTCGACCAGCGGGATCCAGAGCTGCTCCTGGTCACCCATCCCGGAAGTCTCCACGATCTTCGGCGAATCCGCCAGACGTAAGGTGTGCGGGGTGGACGCACTCGCCCGGATCGCAGCGGAACCGGCCGAAGCGGCGCTCTTTCTCGATATCGACGGCGTCCTGGCGCCGATTGTCGAGCGGCCCGAGGACGCCCGGGTGCCGGCCGAGACCCGCAAGGAGCTCAGACGGCTCGGCAAGCGGTACGCGCTCGTCGCCTGCGTCACCGGCCGCCCGAGCGAGGTCGCACGCGAGATCGTCGGCGTCGAGGGCCTGACCTACGTCGGGGAGCACGGCCTCGAGCTCGATCCGGAGGCCCGGCATTGGGCCGAGCCGATCCACAGCTTCGCGATCGAAGTCCCGTGGGTCGACGTCGAGGTGAAGCCGCTGAGCGTCGCCTTCCACTACCGCACCGCGCCCGACGCCCAAGAGGCGCGCGAGCAGCTCGAGGCCGTCGCCGCCGGCGCACTCGACCTCGGCTTCCGTGCGCGGTGGGGACGCATGGTGCTCGAAGTGCTGCCGCCCGTCGACGCGTCGAAGGGAACCGCGGTGCGCCACCTGCTCGAGACGACCGGCCTGCGCCGCGCGCTCTACGCCGGCGACGACACGACCGACCTCGACGGCTTCAGCGCTCTGGACGGTCTCGAGACGGCGGTGCGCGTCGCGGTCGTGTCGGCCGAGGGGCCGACGGAGCTGGGCGAGCGGGCCGACGTGATCGTGGGCTCGCCCCAGGTCTTTCGCGAGCTTCTGAGCCGACTCTAGGTTAGAGGCCGAGGCGCTCGCGCAGCTGACGCGACTGGCGCCGGGCGACGTCGAGCTCCGTGTGCTCGGCGTCGGCGAGCTGCAGGCAGAAGCGGTCCGGCGCCGCGCGACGCACGCCGGCGACCTTCGACAGGTTCACCAGGTACGAGCGATGGATGCGGGCGAACCGCGTGGCGGGCAGGCGCTCCTCGAGGTCGCCGAGGGATGCCGTGCAGAGATACGAGCGGTCGTAGGTGTGCACGCGGCTGTAGTCGCCGTCCGCCTGCACGTAGTGCACCTGGTCGTAGTCGAGCAGCTCCGTGCCCCCGCCCGAGACGACCGGCACCTTCTCGACGGGCACCACGTTCTCGACCGAGCGTTCCTGCAGCCGTTCGATCACGCGCACGAGGCGGTCCGGGTCGACCGGCTTGAGCAGATAGTCGAACGCCTCGACCGCGAACGCGTCGATCGCATACCGCTCGTGCGCGGTGACGAAGACGACGGCGGGCGGGTCGGTGCGCTCGCGCACGAGCGGCGCGGCTTCGAGACCGGTGAGGCCCGGCATCTCGACGTCGAGGAACACCACATCGTGCTCGAGGTCGCGCGACAGCTCGAGAGCTTCCGCTGCGTTTGCGGCCTCGCCGACGACATCGACCTCGGGATGCGACCCGAGGACGTAGCGGAGCTCCGAGCGCGCCGGAGCCTCATCGTCGACGAGCAGCGCCCTGATCTTCATGCGAGCGGCACCTCCAGTCGCACGAAGGTGCCGAACGGGAACGAGCGCAGCT